>JALTOP010000361.1:0-8578 GCA_027000105.1 Planctomycetaceae bacterium
CTGGACGAATTGCTTTCCAGGCATCAAGTGAAGTTCACCTGGGTTCGTGGGCATGAGGGACACCCGGAAAATGAACGCTGCGACGAACTGGCCGTCGAGGCGGCTGCAAAAAATGCGTAGCACGTTCTGGATTGATACATTGATACCAGCACGAGTGCGGATACCAGCCTGAACGCGACAGACTTGTTTGCAAGATCGTCCGATAAGCCGGTAACATGCAACTGGTAACATGCAGCCGGTAACATGTAAAAAAGGGCCGGTTTACGAAACTCGTTCGGTACGAAGATCCCGATGGTGACACCCGTGGCTTTCCGTTTTTCGCGGTCACGATCGTTTCTGTGGTCATGATACCGTGGCCGCGATCATTTCCGGCCTCGTGGTCAGAATAGGCCAACCTGTCGCCGGTATGTCGTCAACATGTAGATTGTAGATGGTCGGAAGATGCTCCACACGCTTATCAAAAAAAACGTATCGGGTCTCATTCTTTTTCTTTTCATCGTCATCCATGTCAGTACCATTGACACCATTGACGCGGCTGATTGGCCGATGTGGCGGGCAGATGCGGGCCGCACCGCAGCGGTTACCGAACAATTGCCGGCGGAATTGTATTTGAACTGGGTGATTGAACTTCCCCCGCTGGAACCAGCCTGGCCCAATCAACCGCAGTTGCAGTTCGATCTCGGGTATCAACCGGTTGTCGCCGACGGAAGGATGTTTGTTGCATCTTCCGTGAATGACTCCCTCACGGCGTTCGATTTGAAATCGGGTCGGAAAATCTGGAAATTCTTTGCAGAAGGGCCAATCCGATTTGCACCGGCGGCGAGCGATGGAAAGGTTTTCTTCAGTTGCGATGATGGGCATCTTTACTGTCTGCAGGCATCAAACGGCAAACTGCTCTGGAAGTTTCGCGGGGCACCGATGGAACGCAAAATCATCGGCAATAAACGGATGATTTCCGCCTGGCCTGCGCGTGGTGCTCCGGTTATCAAAGATGGAACGGTCTATTTTGCGGCGAGTATCTGGCCTTTTATGGGAACCTTCATTTATGCGGTTGACGCGAATTCAGGAAAAATCGTTTGGGAAAACAGCGGAACCGGTTCCCTTTATTTGATGCAACCGCATGACAGTTTCGCTTTTGGAGGAGTGACGCCACAAGGTTATCTGGCGATTTCGGGAGATTCATTGATCGTGCCGAACGGGCGATCTGCTCCCGCCTGTTTCGATGCCGCAACGGGCAAATTCAAATATTTTCATTTGGGCGAAAACAAACGCAGAGGGAACTACGCGGTTGCAGCCAGTCAGAATTATTTTTTCAATACGAGAACGGTTTACGATACAGCAACGGGAAACAGTTCTTTCAGCCTGCCGACTTCCGACTTGCCGATTCTTGCTGATGCAACGGTCTATTGTGGCGGTTCCCAATTGAATGCCTACGATTTGAAATCACCTGCAGTTAAATCGGAACGGGATCGCAAGGGGCGGAAAATCGCTCGACTCTCGCTGAATCGAAAATGGGAAGTCGAGTTGGCGTATCGGTTATGGATGAAAGCCGGGAATCGGCTGTACGGATCGCAAACGGGAAAAATCGCTGCGTTCGAACTGGACGCTCAAACAGGGAAACCGACACTGGTTTGGGAAAAAGATTATCCCGGCGAAGTCTGCTCGATGATTGCCGCAGACGGTCGCCTGGTCGTTTCGACTGTTGAAGGAACTATTCATTGCTTTTCGGCAGAATCAGTTGCGCAGCCAGTAACATATAAGAAAGCAGTTGCAAAAAGTTCATCCGTTCAAAACCCCGCCAAAAATCCCGCTCAAAAGAGTGAACAGGAATCGGCTCAACGACTGATTTCGCAATTCGATATCACGCAGGGGTATTGCCTGGCATTTGGCTTGAACGATGGACATCTGTTGGCAGAGTTGGCCCGGCAAACAGAATTGCAGATTGTCGGGGTCGATGCGGATGCAAAAAAGGTTGCGCGAATACGCACACAACTGGATGCTCTCTCACTTTACGGCCAGCGCATTTCGATCTTTGAAAACGATCCGGTTCAGTTCGATGTTTCCCCGTACCTGGCGAGTTTGATCATTTCCGAACACCTTGAGAGTTCCGGAATTGAACAGGGCGTGCCGTTTGTGCGTCGGGTCTTTCACGCACTGCGTCCTTATGGTGGAATCGCTGTTTTCAATACGACGGATGAGCAACACGACCAGTTTGAAGCGGCTGTCCGGAGGGCGAAGTTGCCCAAGGCGGAAGTTTCACGTTCGGGAAAGATGACCATTTTGAAACGGGTCGGGTCGCTGCCCGGTTCGGGGGATTGGACGCATCAATATGCCGATGTGGCCAACACGGCGGTTTCCAAAGATCGCCTGGTGAAAGCGCCGCTCGGCATTTTGTGGTTCGGCGGATCGACCAATGAAACGGTACTGCCCCGCCACGGGCATGGCCCCAGCGAACAGGTGATCGGCGGGCGACTGTTCATCGAAGGAGTTGATTCGATGCGGGCCATGGATGTTTACACCGGGCGAATTTTGTGGGAAACGCAACTGCCGGGCATCGGAAAGTATTACAGCAATACGAGTCATCAGCCGGGGGCCAATTCGGTTGGCAGCAATTATGCCACGACCGATGATGGTGTTTACATCGCGTACGGCAACAAAGGGTTACGCCTTGATCCCGAAACAGGAAAGATTCTTGCTGAATTCAGACTGCCCGCCGATGAATCTTCGCAGTCTCCCGAATGGGGATACATTGGCGTTTGGAAAAATTTGCTGATTGTCGGTTCCAGCCCGATCAGGGAAGAAGGGAAAACACCCGGAAAATTTACACACGACGGAACGACCAGCAAGCGGATTGTGGTGATGGATCGGTATTCAGGAAAAGTGCTCTGGAAGAGAGATGCGGAACTCGGTTTTCGTCACAACGCCATTGTGCTGGGCGCTGGAAAACTGTTTTGTATTGATCGCCTGCCCGATTCGGTCGTCAAGTTGATGAAGAGGCGTGGTCTGAAGTTGGACGGAACGGCTCGACTTCTCGCCCTGGATGCTGATTCCGGCAAGGAGATTTGGAGTAGCGACAAAAACATCTTCGGAACCTGGCTGGGTTATTCCGCAGAGTTTGGAATCCTGCTGCAGTCCGGGCGGGCGGCTCGGGACATGTTGCGTGATGAACCGGCCAATCGGATGATCGCCTACCGTGGTGAAAATGGCGAAGTCGTCTGGGATAAACCGAATTCGCATAGCGGGCCGTGCCTGCTCCACCATCGGCGGATCATTACACAAAGCGGCGCGTTCGATCTGCTCAACGGTGAAAAGGAGTTACGGATAAACCCGTTGACCGGCGTTCAATCTTCGTGGAACTATTCCAGAAATTACGGGTGCAACTCAGCCGTGGGGAGCGAATGTCTGTTGACATTCCGTTCGGCCGCGGCTGGATATTTCGATCTTTTGAATGACGCCGGCACGGGCAACATGGGCGGCTTCAAATCGGGATGCACATCGAATCTGATTGTCGCCAACGGTGTTTTGAATGCCCCCGACTACACGCGCACCTGCAGCTGTGCGTATCAGAATCAGACATCACTCGCTTTCATTCATATGCCTGAAATGGAAAAGTGGACGTTCAACAACATCCGGTTGAAAAAAGAACGCATCCGGAAACTGGGCATCAACCTGGGAGCCCCCGGCGACAGAAAATCGGAGACGGGAACATTGTGGCTGGAATACCCGTATGTAGGGGGGCCATCTCCCGATGTCGCGGTTGAAATTCTCCCGAAGAACGTGCAGTGGTTTCGCTTTCATGCCTCCGAAATGAAATCGGGCAGTAACAGATGGGTTGAGGCTTCGGGAGCCGAAGGGATCGAATCGATGAAAATATCGGTTGCGCAAAACGCGGAACAGACGAGAAAATATACCGTTCGTCTCCATTTTGCAGAGCCGAAAAATCTCGCCGCCGGTCAACGCCGGTTTTCCGTGATCATCCAGAATGAACAGAAAATTTCCGATCTTGATCCAGTCGCCCTGGCTGGCGGTTCGCACCGAGGAATCGTCAAAACGTTTGAGGGGGTCGCGATCAAAAATGATTTGGTTGTCCAGTTCAAACGAAACGGTGGCAATCAGGCTGCCGGCGCGGTATTGTGCGGTGTTGAGTTTATTGAGGAAGATTGACCTTTGATGAATTGGCACTGCTGAACAGGCAGGTCAGACTGCCCAGATATCTGAAAATGATTGACCGGAACAATGAAAGAACAAAAGTCACAAATTGTCAGACGCTGCGGCGCGATCAATCAGGGCGTTCTTATCGCTGTTGGTTCGCTGATTGCGCTGGGGTTGCTTTCTTTTTTACTGATTTCCACTCCCGATAAAAACAGCCCGAGTTCCGTCAAGACGGTGAAAAGTGGCAACAAGGCAGAAACAGCCGGGAGTTCCCCGGATGCACTTGTTCTGTTTTGTGCGGCCGGAGTGAAGCCTCCCGTCGCGGAGGCGGCTGAAAAATACGCGAAGGAAAAATTCGGGACGAGTATCAAGATTCAGTATGGCGGTTCCGGGACGCTGCTGAGCAATTTGAAAGTTGCCAGGGTGGGGGATTTATACCTGGCAGCGGATACCAGTTATCAGAAGATTGCCCAAGATGCCGGTCTGGTGAAGGAAGTGATTCCGCTGGCGAAAATCCGCCCGGTTATCGCAGTGGCCAAAGGGAACCCGAAACAGATCAAAACATTGGATGATCTGCTCAAACCGGATGTGAAAATCGCGTTGGCCAACCCCACAGCGGCGTCGGTCGGAAAGCTGTCGAAGAAAGTCCTGCAACAGACGGGGCATTGGGATCAGATCGAAAAAAAGACGACTGTTTTCAAGCCGACCGTGATGGACATCGCAACCGATGTCCGTCTGGGAGCGGTTGATGCCGCCATCGTTTGGGATTCAACGGTCAAACAGATGTCCGGCGAACTGGAAGCGGTACATGTTCCGGAATTTGATGCCAGCGTAAAAACAATTACGATCGGTGTTTTAACCTGCAGTAACAATCCGACCGAAGCGCTGCGGTTCGCCCGGTATTTGCAGGCACCGGAAAAGGGACAGATCGAATTCGAAAAGTATGGTTATGAACCGGTTGATGGCGATCCCTGGGAACTTTCGCCCGAACTGCTTTTGTATTCCGGCGGAGTGAACCGGCTGGCAATTGAAGATACGATCCGACAGTTTGAAAAACGGGAAGGGGTAACGGTGAATGTCGCCTACAACGGGTGCGGCATTCTGGTGAGTCAGATCAACGCCGGTGCGATGCCCGATGCCTACTTCGCCTGTGATGTCTCCTACATGCACCAGGTGCAGGACAAATTCCAGGCACCGGTAACGGTCTCGGAAACCGACATGGTCATCATCACGAAAAAGGGAAACCCGAAGAAGATCAAAAGTTTGAAAGACCTGGCACGCGACGGGATCAAACTGGGTATCGCCCACGAAAAACAGTCGGCTTTGGGGGCATTAACCAAACGGATGATGTCGAAAATCGATTATCACGGACAGGATCTTTACACCGCGATTCAAAAGAATGTGAAGCAGAATACGCCCACGGCTGACCTGCTTGTCAATCAGCTTCGAGTCGGCGGGTTGGATGCATCCATCGTTTATCGGGCGAATGTCTCTCAGGTGGAAGACAAACTGGAGATCATTCCGATTACCGAAGCGAACCCGTTAGCCGAACAACCGATTGCCATCAGGAAGAAAACGAAATATCGTTACCTGATGCAGCGACTGCTCGATGCGATTGAATCGGCCCAGTCGAAAGAAAAGTTTGAATCACACGGCTTCCGCTGGCGCGTTGGAGCCGCAAAACCATGAACGTCAGCACGTCGGACGATTTGCCCCAATCGGGGCAACCACCGAAAGAATTTCGGATCGGGTCGGATGTCCCGTTCTATCTCTGTTTTGGAATTCTGGGCAGCGTCTATATCTTTTTAATCGTCGCGATGCTGATTGCAGAGGCGACCTACACAACGCCCGGTCATCTTCTGAACGTGCTCAGCAGTCCTGCGATCCGTTATTCGATTCGGCTCAGCCTGATTTCATGTGGCGTGACGACCATCCTTTCGTTGTGGGTTGCGGTGCCGATCGGTTATCTGATGTCACGATTTGACTTTCGTGGTAAATATCTGATCGATGCCATTCTCGATATCCCGATCGTACTCCCGCCGTTGGTGATTGGACTTTGCCTGCTGATTCTGTTTCAGGTTAATCTGTATGATGGTATGACGTTGGAAGACCTGATCAACAGGGGGACTCTTCATCTGTTGGGACGCGAATTCGGAGTGACTTACGAAATCCCGGCCGTCATTCTGTCACAGTTCATGGTTGCCAGTGCGTTCGCCGTCCGTACGATGCGCATCACGTTCGATCAGATCAACCCGCGCTACGAACAGGTGGCCTTGACATTGGGGTGCAGACGCTCACAGGCGTTTTGGCAGGTTGTTTTTCCGCAGTCCCGTCGTGGGTTGGTTGCAGCCGGGACGTTGGCCTGGGCACGTTCGTTGGGCGAGTTCGGGCCGATTCTCATTTTCGCCGGAGCGACTCGCTTCAAAACGGAAGTTTTGCCGACCACCGTGTTTCTGGAACTGACCGTCGGGAATGTTGAAGGAGCCGTCGCCGCTTCGCTGATTATGGTTATCGCGGCGGTGATTGTGTTGATCATCGCCAGATACAGCGGTCTGTCACGATCTGCCCTTTAGGAACATCAGGCAGAAACATCAAAATTTGCGTTTTGTGCGTTTTCCTTTGCAGAAAAAGATTCCATGATTTCCGTCAAGCAACTCAGTGTTCAAATAGGGAACTTCTCGTTGAGCAAAATCGGGTTCGAGATTCCAACCGGAGAATACGCGGTGTTGATGGGGAAAACCGGCAGCGGAAAAACAACATTGATGGAATCCGTTTGCGGTCTCAAGGCGATCCAGTCGGGCAGAATTCTGTTGATGGGGATCGATGTCACAAACAAAAAACCGGCGGAGCGGGGCATCGGCTATGTGCCGCAGGATGGCGCACTGTTTACAACAATGAACGTGCGGGAGCATCTCGCGTTTGCCTTGAAATTGCGAAAGTGGCCTGCCGGGCAGATTGAAAAACGGATCAGGGAACTGGCCGAGTTGTTGGGCATTGCCTACCTGCTGGAACGATTTCCACACGGTCTTTCCGGCGGCGAACGCCAGCGGGTTGCCCTTGGTCGCGCGTTGTCCTATCGCCCCGGCATCCTTTGTATGGACGAACCACTCAGCGCCCTGGATGAAGATTCCCGCGGGGAGATGTGCGATCTGCTCAAAACCGTTCAGGCACACACCGGCGTGACCGTTTTGCACGTCACTCATAGTAAAACCGAAGCAATCCAACTGGCCGATCGTGTTCTTCTATTGAGTAATAATGAAATGATCGCCAGAAACCCCGCAGAAATTGCTGGAGATAGCTGAGACCGCAACACCAGTTCCTTGCGGGCTGTTTGGTACTCCATTGGGCAATCGGGAACGGGCTGGCGTTGCTGATCGCTGCTGAATCTATCCTTTGGAGTGTCAGGCATTAACGCAGCCTGCCTGTCCAGTCTGTCAGAGTGCATTGAACGGAAAGATCGCCTCCCGCGCGATACAGCTTGATGGTCACTTCATCTCCCGAAGCGCATTCCCCGATAAGATCGACAAGTTGCTCGAACGACGAAACTTTTTTCGAGTTGAAAGACGTGATGATATCCCCAATCCGGAGCCCCGCCCTCTCTGCAGGCTTTCCAGGATCGACGAACATGATCTCACAACCCCGCGGATGGGCTTTTCCCGCGATGCCCAGATAGGCAACGCCGCGATAACTGACTTCCAGAGATCGGTAACTGTCGCGTATTCGGTGAATGAACGCCGGCTTGATGTTTGGGCAACTGACAATCTGCAACTGCCTCAACTGTGGACAATGCGAAATCAACTGCAGGATGGCCTGTTCGGAAACGTCAGCATGGCTGATGGCGACGAATTCCAAAGCCGGCCAGTGTGCAAATTCCTGCAGTTCCGCATCGGCAACCGGACATTGAAACAGGTCGATTCCCAGGACTTTCTCATGCAACCGGAACGCAGGCCGGTCGCCGACAAGTCTTTCAATCGGATCGGGCGTTTCAAATACGGTAACAACCTGCGCTCCGCGTTTTCGCCATTCAGCAATATGAGTGCGATGGAGTATTTCAGGAATGGCGATCGAAAACGCAATCAGGCAGAAACTGACCAGCAGGGCAAACGCGATGATGAAATTCGAATATCTCTTCTTCCGCCGGGCCTGCGCCTGGTGATCACCTTCAGGCAGAGAAGCTTCGTTCGGTTTCCGGTCAGTCATCGAATCCAATGCCTGCAAACTTGCTTGAAGATGTTATGCCTTTATCACTTCCGATGATAAACAGGGGGCTTCCAGTTTTTGGGCAATTTTCCTTGCGGTCGCACTCCCAAAGAACCGTCGGGGATCGGGTGATCTTCCGCCCTTTCCAGAGGAAGATGATCGGGAAGATGTCTGATCTTGAAGTTTCTGAACTGGATTTTCATGGCAGGGCCGACATGAACCTGCA
>JALTOP010000361.1:8588-12972 GCA_027000105.1 Planctomycetaceae bacterium
TTTTCATCCAGATCGATCAGGTCAGCCGTTTTGTGGCCGTCGATCCAGTGTTGATGATGATTTCCCCGCACGAGGACACGGTAGTGATGCCAGGTATCGGGAGCGAAAGTTTTCACGGGCATCTTTCCGATCACCCAAGGCTGACCGTTTGAATCGACGATCACCTTTTCGCCGGTGTGGGAGAGGATGCGCCGCCCTCTTTCTTCGTAAAGCATGCCGTTATAGTTCGGATTGTTTGCCACGATATCACATTGATAGCCGGAAACGACATCCAACCCGATATCCGGTCTGGACGTGCCTCGGTATTGAATCCCGCTATTTCCCCCGGCACTCACTTTGACATCCACGCGCAGATCGAAGTTGCGAATTGTCGAATGT
This sequence comes from Planctomycetaceae bacterium, assembly GCA_027000105.1. Classification (GTDB taxonomy): domain Bacteria; phylum Planctomycetota; class Planctomycetia; order Planctomycetales; family Planctomycetaceae; genus Rubinisphaera. Next base: position 8,967 of record JALTOP010000361.1, read on the forward strand.
TTCCAGGTGAGGAAATGATTTTTCTTCAAGGTTCCATCAGTGATACCAGTGATTGCACCATCTTTCACCGACCAGAATCTGGGGTCACCACTCCACTGCCGTAATGTCTTGCCGTCGAACAGGCTGACAAAACCGTCTTTTCCAATCCTGGCGCTCACCTCAGCCGCGGCGACGGGATAAGGTACGGTCGATTCAGTGAACGTTCCCTGCTTCAATGGAGCGAGCGGGCCGCCCAACTCGTCAACTCTTTTTTTTGTTCGTGACCGCATTTCCTGAAGAAGTTCCGCATAGTCCGGGTTGTCGGCCAGATTGACCAGTTCGTCGGGATCGTTTTTCAAGTCGTGCAGGAATTCATAGTTACCGTGATCGAAGTAGCGAACGTATTTGAATTGTCCCTTGCGTATTCCTTCGAACGCGGGAATGCGGTTTCGTACTGCAAAATGTTCGTGGAAACTCTGCTCCCGCCAGCAATCCGGTTTTTTCCTTGCGACGATCGGCTGCAGACTGTATCCCTGATATTTGGAGGGAACTTCGACGCCTGCCCAATCAAGGAAAGTGGCAGGAAGATCCAGATTCAGTGCGAGCGCCTCGCTGATTTTCCCCTGTTGATCGGAAGGAACCCGGGGGTCGGCAATAATCAACGGAACTTTCAGTGCCTGTTCGTAGTGGGACCATTTGCCCGCCAGACCGCGGTTGGCCATGTAGTACCCGTTGTCGGCCGAGTAAACGATGATCGTGTTGTCGGCCAGCCCCGCTTTTTTCAGAGCCCGCATGAATCGCCCGATTGCCTGATCGATGCCGCTGACCATGCGGTAATAAGCCTGCATGTTCGTTTGGTATTTTTGCTCGGTATTCCATCGCCAGAAGTAGCGTTCACGGTTGATCGTCGTTTTCAGGAAGTCGGGCTGTTCATCGAAAATCGCAAGTTGATGAAGTCGGGGGGGAGCGATCAGGATATTCTCGTACATTCCATCGACGGCGCGTGGCCACGGAAAATGTCCGATGCCGGGCCGTCGGTCGCTGTCTTCCGCATGACACGCATTGAACCACAGATTCAAGGCAAACGGTTTCCCTTTCGGTTGGGTTCTGATGAATTCGATCCCGCGGTCGATAATCAATTCGGTTTCATGCCTCAAACTGCCATCGGGCTGTCTTTTGTAATACGGGTTCCGACTGATCGCTTCAAATTCATCGAAGTGGTCTTCCCTTTTGAAACCTTTGGGCATTTTGGCGTGCCATTTCCCAAAAAATCCCGTACGGTATCCGTGCTGGCGAAGGAGATCGGTATAGAGTGTCCTGACCGCATCGGGTCGGGCCAATTCGGGATTCGTAGGGGTGCCGTAACTGCGACCAGTCAACCCGGTAAGAATAGTGGTTCGACTGACCCAGCAGATCGCCTGTGACACATACGCTTTCTGAAAGCGCGTTCCCCGTGCTGCAATCGCATCGATATTCGGCGTTTGGATGACATCGTTCCCGTAACAGCCGAGCGTGCTGGTCGTTTGATCGTCGGCAAAGAAGAAAACGATATTCGGTCGCTCTTCGGCTGTGGCCTGATTGACGGAAACAAACAGCATTGACAGCACAAACAGCATTCTTTTCATGATAAACTGGTGCATTATTTCAAATGGATGAATGAAGATGAATGAATAAGACAATAACAAATCAGCCAACAGGCAGATCGCGCGATATCCTGTTCAAATCGAGCATGAAAAATCGGCTTCCGGCAGCTTTACAATCCCGTTTTATCCACTCTAACCCAACAGTCATGAAATGGCTACCCTCGTCATCGGCCTCGTCATCATCAAAAAGAAAAAATCGCGCCGCGCGGTTTCATACCTGAAGCTTCAGGAGAAGGTAACAGTTCAGTCGGAGAATCGGCCCGATCTTTGTGGTGTTTCAGCTTTTATCGCTTTTCGGGCTTAATGACATTTCAATCTTCGTGCTGTTTCAGGCTTCATTCCGTTTCGGAACACTCTGTTTCGCATCACCGGGTTTCGCGTCACTGGACGACCCCTTCAGTGATCGACATGAAGGCATCTTCGAGGCTCTCCGATTTCCCCGAGAATTCCAGCACGGGGAACTGTTGATCGATCATTCGTTTGAGCAGTTCTACCTGTTGAGCTTTATCGCCACTGAATTCGAAAGTGATTTGCTCCATTGTCGGGGAAACATGTGAAACGAACGGTTGTTCGAGCAGCCACTTCTCAAGTTCCTCCACTTTGGAAAGTACCGAGACAATGAGAGTTTCAGCCGCTGTTTGCTTTCCTCCCTTTTTGGGCTTGTAGTTTCTGAGTTCCTCGATGGTGCCGTGCATCAGAATTTTACCGGCTTCGATGATGGCAGCCGAGTCGCAGATTTCCCCCAGTTCGGTCAGGATGTGCGAACTGATCAAAACGGTTTTGTTCAATTCGGTAGCGAGCAGATGAATCAGCTCGCGCAACTCCACACGGGCACGCGGGTCGAGACCGGCTGCGGGTTCATCAAGAATCAAAACCTGCGGATCATGGATCAGCGTTCGTCCCAATCCCAGCCGCTGCGACATTCCTTTGGAAAGTGTATTGATCGGTTTGTGCGCCAGTTTTCTCAGTTCGGTAAAAACGAGAACCCGTTCGATCGCATCACGTCGCTGGTCACCCTTGAAACCATAGGCACGGGCATAGAAATCGAGATATTCGATCACATCCATATTGTTGTATTTGCCGAAACTGTCAGGCATGAAGCCGAGTTTCTTTCGTGCCTGCTCCGGATCATCCACAACAGAATATCCACAGATGAAGGCATCGCCAGCGGTAGGCAAATCGAGTGAAGCGAGAATCCGCATCGTCGTGGTTTTTCCTGCCCCGTTTGGCCCGATAAATCCCATGACCTGACCGGCATACGCCTTGAAGCTGACATTATCAACCGCTTTGAGTTTCCCGAAAAAACGATGCAGATTCCTGAGTTCCAACGTCGGTTGCTCGCCGGCAGGGTCAGTCTGGACAGCGTTCTTGCCCGGCTTCGGAGCATCAACCAGACTTCCCTGATCGGCTGCGGTAGTGGCAGCAGTAGCAGCGGCGTCAGAGGCGGCATCAATATCGGTACCGGCACCAGCTGCGGTATCGCGAACGCCACTTGAAACGCCACTTGAAACGTCGCGCTCGGTACCGGGCTCCGGAGATGATGATAGAGGTGAATCGGTCATAGGAGTCTATTCAATTATCGCATATCAATGATTACATTCAGTAATGAAAACAGTTTGCATCGAGAAATGGATCGTGAAAAACCGACGTAGCAGTCAAAAAGCTGCTGTTTCAGAAGTAACCAAACAGTAAATGAATCGGCACGTTTTCTTTTGCGTTTTTCAGGCCGAGATCCAAATTGGGAGCCTGATTCAGTATCGCGAAGTAGGAGCCGGGTTTCATCGAGTCCAGCTTTTTCGCCATGGTTGTGGTATGGGCCGGCAATGCCTGTTCCTGCAGGCTTTTCCTGTAATCGGCCGTGATCGTGTCGCCGTAGCCATAGGTATGCACTGCTGATGTGGAAAAGGTGCTTTCAGTAGCTCCCATCGGGAGAGCCATGGCGTGCTCGGCGACGAAATCCTGAATTTCCTGCCGATGTTTGTCCGTCACCGGTTCCAGTTTTACAACGGCTCCCGCTGCCAAATCTCTGGCAATCCATTTTTTGCCGGAAGGATCGACGAGGTAAAGCATTCGAATGTTCCACTCCAACCCGTTGGAAACTTTCGGCGTATCGCCGTCGGTTGATTGCAACTCGATACGGCCACGCTGTTCCCGCTGGGAGACTGTCAGGAACTGGGTACGGGTTCGTGAACGCAGCCAACCGTTTTTCATGTGCTGTTTTTCACTCCAATCGAGTTGGGCGGACTCAAACGCTTCGTCGGTTGGCCAGATCGGATAGACAGCAGTGGTCGGTTCGAACTGTAACCCGCCACGCGGAGCCATCCCCGCATAATAGGCAACTCGGGTGATACTCGTGGCATGATTCTGTTTTTGGTCTACGAAAG
>JALTOP010000362.1 GCA_027000105.1 Planctomycetaceae bacterium
TGAGACAGTTGCCCCGCCTGCGATCATTCCGGTTACGCTGGCCGGATCGTATCCGGGAGTATCCATCACGACCAGGCCTTTTTGTGTGACAGGTTCAGCGTATGCGTAAACATCGCACAGGGCGGTTGTTCCAGCCTTGGAAATCGCACCGAGACTTTTTTCGTAGATTGTTGTCAATCCGCCCTTTTTATTTCCAACGGAGGGGTTGTTGTCGATTTGCTGATTGAATTTTTGGGCATAACCTTCCCACCACCTTATCCGCTCAAGCAGTTTTTCGCCCACTTCGACGGAAACCGCTCGACGGGTCAAAAGGTGTTCACCACCATAAATCTCGGGAACTTCGGAAAGAATGACGGTTCCTCCTGAGCGGACGATCCGATCACTGGCATAACCGATGGCTGGGTTGGCGGTGATGCCGCTGTATCCATCACTGCCGCCACACTCGGTTGCGACAATCAGTTCCGATATCGGAATCGGTTCCCGTCGGCATTTGTTCGCTTCCTGCAATAGATCCGGAATAACTTCCAGTGCCCGCCTGACCGTCTTCGCAACTCCTCCCTGGTCCTGGATATTAAACAGCAACGAAGGCGTTTCCGCTTCACCCGCCTTCCCGGCATTGAGTTGGACAAGATTGTGCGATTCAATCAGGTAACTTCCCTGAGCGGTCTCGCAACCGAGTCCCAACACCAGGTAACCACAAACATTCGGATGGTTCGCATAACCGGCCAGAGTCCGGTTGAGTTGCTCATGATCACTCCCCTGAAATTCAAAAGCGCAACCAGCCTTGTGTGTCAATGCGATAACGCCATCCACATGCGGATATCGGGCAAGAATATCGGGAGTGATGTGGTTGACAACCATGCGGGCGGATGTAGCCGAGCAGTTAACGGTCGATATCACCGCGATATAATTTCGTGTTCCTGCTTTGCCGTTGGCTCTCCGGTAACCCTGAAAGTTGGGGATTGTTTCGTCGTAAACGGTTTCGGGAATATCTTGGGCGATTTGATGATCCAGGTCGATATCGCCCCGAGTGACATTATGCACGTGAACCCATTGCCCCGGTTCGATCTCTTTGGAGGCGAAGCCGATAATCTGTCCGAACTTCAGGATCGCCTCCCCCGGAGCGATTCTTTTGCAGGCGAATTTATGACCGGCGGGAATTTCTTCCTGTAGCCTGATTCTTGAACCATTGTGTTCCAATTCCTGCCCACCTTGAATTGCAATCACGGCAACAAGTACATTGTCCTTCGGGTGAAGAGAAACAAACTGGCGGGTATCAGACATATCAAATCCACGAATAAATGACAGAGCCGAGATGGCAGGAACAGACAGCAATCGGTACAACTGAGAGAATGCGGTATTCTTCCGCTTCTTCTCGAAAAGGCGAATCTCCGTCAGCATTGTAATGGAAAGAGATTTCCGTGAAACCATTCAAAACTTTTTTGTGGGAGTTTTGGCTGTTTGGCTTGAAGCAGGCGTCTGCATCGTTGTTTGGCGGTTTTTTGTTGCTGATCATTTTGATAACGGAATACTGGTATCCGATCGGGGAGTATCTGTACCGTTACGATTTCCTGTTACTGTGTGCAATTGGTTTTCAGATCTCGCTCCTGCTTTTTCGACTGGAAAAACTTCGCGAAGCGGTCGTCATTCTGGTCTTTCATGTGGTCGCAACAGGTATGGAACTGTTCAAAACGTCCGATGCGATCCAGTCGTGGAGTTATCCCGGTGATTTCCGCATCGGTATCGGGAATGTGCCTCTGTTTGCCGGGTTCATGTACTCGGCAGTGGGAAGTTATCTGGCGAGAGTCGCCCGCCTGTTCGAATTCCGATACAACTATTACCCGCCGCAGAAATGGGCGATCCTGTTTGTAATTGCCATCTACGTCAATTTTTTCACACATCATTTTTTCTACGATGCCAGAACGCCCCTGCTGATCGGTTCGGTTGTGCTGTTCGGAACAAGTTGGGTTCATTTTCGCATGGACCGGGAACACCGCCGAATGCCACTATTGATTGGATGCCTGCTGGTCGCCCTGTTTATCTGGTTCGCAGAAAATATTGCCACGTATTGCAGAATATGGGTCTATCCATCACAACATGGATCCTGGAAAATGGTTCCTTTCTCCAAGTTGGTAGCCTGGTATCTGCTGATGCTGCTCAGCTTTGTTCTGGTGAATATTGTCAACAAGCCGGAACTGATTCCAGCCGGTTCAGAAAGTTACCCCGGTTCGGAAAAATAATCCGGATAATGGTGAACCGCTCCTTGCTTTCCGTTTCGCTCTGCGATGCAATAGACAGTTGAAGTGCAATATCAACAATACCAGAAGAAGAAGAAGAAGAAGAAGAAGAAGAACGCCCGGCACGAGTGGTACATTCCGACAAACGGAATCAGAAAGAGGCTTGGGGAAATACGAATTGAGCGATAAAATGGCTGTCACAAGCGCCGGAGAAATTTTGATCTGCTTTTGTTTTTCAGGATAGAACGCATTGCCTGCTTTATTGACTATTCTTGCCGCTGATTCCCCCGTTGCTCCTGCTGTCCCGGAGCAGTCGGCTCAATGGGGCCGGTTGCCGGTGGGGGGAACATCGTTGCTCATCGCTTTATTATTGGGATTGGTCATATCATTTGCCGCGGGAAGACTGATGGCCGCCCTTCTCCGCAAGCGTCATTTTGATGATCTGTTCACTCCCCCCTGGAAACCTGCAGCGAGCGGGAAGGAAGCCGGTCAGCGGAACAGAGCCGAGTGGGACGCAACAACGATTGTCAGTTGGGCCGGTTCTGCAACCGTGATGATACTGCTGATATGGGGATATGCCCAGTATCACGGCTATTCCCACCCATTCATAGAACAGATGATGTATCTGTGTGGACAGGTGTGGCTGCTGCTGTTGACCATCCTGGTCGCCTTGGGGATTGCCAAAGTCGTTGCGGGGGCGGTTCTTTCCATCTTCAGAAATCAGACCGTCCGCAGACAGCTTGAACTGTTTTGTCCTCACACACCCCGGACTGCCGAATCGGACGGGGTGACAGATGAACCGGATGAAAGAGAGGAAAAAACACGGAGCCCCCATTGTGACGGCACTGCCGAAATGAGTGTAGCCACCTCGGCAAAAGAAGAAGCACATCGACACGCCTTGGCTCGGGAGACCTCGCCCGTTCAAGGCGAGAGCCTGACTGAACCCGACATTGAATCCGACAAAACTCCGCCTGTTCATTCTGCAGGCGAAACCGAACAGGAGAGTCGCACCAGCGCTGCACCAGACAGTGCAGGTGCAGAAAAGACGGAAGCATTTGCCGATACGATCGCCAGACTGGTTGGTCTTCTTGTCTATCTGATTGTCTTTCTGCCTGTGTTTATGATCGCCTCAGAAATCTGGAGTTGGTCTGATACAAGCAATGCGATATCCGATATTTGGGGTTGGTTGATTCCGTTGGTTGGCCTGGCTGCCATTATTCTCCTTGGCTGGTTCGCCTTGACAGCGGCGGTCATCGCGGTCATCCCGGCTTCTCAAC
>JALTOP010000363.1:0-1130 GCA_027000105.1 Planctomycetaceae bacterium
ATCAAATTTTGATTTGGATAATCTTGTTGATGGCATAGGCTCCCAACACTTGAAGGAACAGGGCACCCGCAATCATTTTGCGGCCCATTTCCTCGGTGAAAAGAAGCATGGTGTAATCGGGATTCAGGTAGTACATGGTAAAGAACAGAACTACGGGCAGGGCCATCAGTACGATTCCGCTGATCCGTCCTTCTCCCGTCAGAGCCTGTACCTGTCCCATGATTCGAAACCGTTCCCGAACGATATGACTGATTTTGTCCAGAATTTCCGCCAGATCGCCTCCCGATTGTCTTTGGATGGCGACGGCAGTGGCGAAGAATTTGAAGTCGAAGTTCGGCATTCTGCGAAAAACATTTTTGAGAGCGACTTCGATTGGAACACCCAGGTTCTGTTCTTCATAGGCCATCGCGAATTCCTTTGAAATCGGATCGGGCATTTCCTGTACGACAACTTGAAGGCCCGAGGCCAAAGAGTGACCGGATCGTAACGCTCTGGCAATCAGTTCGAGTGCATCAGGAAGGCCGTTTGCGAATTTCGCCATGCGGCGTTTTCGGCGGAAATAAAGCCAAAGCAGCGGAAACGATGCCGTGCCCAGACCACAAACCGGATACATCGGCGGCGGGGCGTAGGCAATAATTCCGATACCAACACCGATCACACCGAGAACCAGTGAGATGACCAGAAATACTTCAATTCCGATGGGCGAATCAGCCTGTTCAAAGAAAAGCGGGAGGTTTCCAAAACGGGAAAAAATCTTTTTGAGTATGCTGGAGACTCCTCCCACACCTTCCCTGAACATTTCCCGTTTCAGAACTCGCTGTTCTTCCACTTCCTCTTTTGTTTTCTGTCCCGTCAGAATATCGATTCGTTCTTCGGATTTTGTCGCGCTGTAATCCTGCATCACCATCAGCACGGCTCCGACCGCAGCAACAACAGCGACAAACACAGCAATCGAAATGATCATGGGATCCATATCACACCTACCTGGACGTTTTAATTGCAGTCAATTATTTTCAGTCTGTTTATTTCCACTCAGTTTATTGAGTCATTTTTTGTCAATAATTTCGGTACGTTCCCGATACCTTCTTTACGGACAGGATTACATTCCGCCCAACACACGGGCCGAGAAC
>JALTOP010000363.1:1140-3508 GCA_027000105.1 Planctomycetaceae bacterium
CGCTGTAATCCTGCATCACCATCAGCACGGCTCCGACCGCAGCAACAACAGCGACAAACACAGCAATCGAAATGATCATGGGATCCATATCACACCTACCTGGATGTATTGGTTTCAGTCAATTTATTTCAATCAATTTTTTGTCAATAATTTCGGTACGTTCCCGATACCTTCTTTACGGACAGGATTACATTCCGCCCAACACACGGGCCGAGAACAGATTGGGCGGCAACTTCACTCCGGCTGCTTCCAGTCGATCCATGCAGTTCGGACGCACACCGGTCGCTTCGAAGTGACCGAATGCCTTGCCATTCTCGTCGATACCATCCTGGACGAACAGAAAAATATCCTGCATGATGATCGTATCCTGTTCCATATTCAGCACTTCTGTGATATGTGTAATTTTACGGGGGCCCCCTTGCAGACGGTTCGCCTGAATGATGATATCGACTGCAGCGCTGAACTGTTGACGAATCGCCTTGATCGGCAATTCAATGCCTCCCATGGCGATCATTGTTTCCATTCGGGAAACCGAATCGCGTGGATTGTTGGCGTGAACCGTTGTCAGGGAGCCATCATGCCCGGTATTCATTGCCTGCAGCATGTCGAGTGTTTCAGCCCCACGACATTCCCCGATGATGATGCGGTCTGGCCGCATACGCAGGGCGTTTTTCACCAGATCCGTCGCAGAGACCCGTCCCTTGCCCTCAATGTTTGCCGGTCGTGTTTCCAGTCGCAGGACATGTTCCTGTTGCAGTTGGAGTTCAGCCGCATCTTCGATCGTGACGATACGCTGATCATTCTGGATGAAACTGGAAAGCGTATTCAGCAGCGTCGTTTTTCCCGAGCCGGTACCGCCGGAGATGATCATGTTCAATCGGGCCTTTGTCGCCCCTTCGAGAAACATCACCATTTCGGGAGTGAACGCGCCAAAGCCGATCAGTTGTTGCAGAGAGAGAGGCTCGGAACCGAATTTACGGATGGTCAAGGATGGCCCATCCAGCGCCAGGGGCGGAATAATTGCATTCAAGCGGGAGCCATCCGGCAACCTCGCATCACACATCGGGCTTGTTTCATCAATTCGGCGGCCCACTCGGGAAACAATTCGATCCAGAATTTGCAGCAGATGATCGTTATCGCGAAACGTGACATCCGATTTTTGGATTCGTCCCCCTTTTTCCACAAACACGTTCTTCGGGCCGTTTATCATGATATCCGCCACATCGTCCATTTTCATCAGGACTTCCAACGGACCGAAACCGAATGTTTCATCGAGAATTTCCTCGATGAGCCGTTCCCGTTCAGATCTATTCAGAAGCGGGTTTTCTGTATCACACAGATGTTCGACAACCAGACGGATTTCCCGGCGAAGCGTATCCCCTTCCATGTCTCCCAGGCGGGAAAGATCGAGCTTGTCGACCAGTTTGCCATGAATGAGGGTTTTCAGGGTTTCAAAATCTTCCTGTGAGAAGACTGTCGAACGCTGCGGTCGAGCGGGAGTTTGCTTGATAGGAGCCATTATCGTTTCCTTGTCTCTTTTATCAAATCCATATTCAGACTCATTCCGATTCCCCGCAGTCTGTCAGGAGTGTTACAATAAGTTGCATGAGCAAGTTGTATCAGTTCCTGTTGAAGTAGTAGAGAACGTGATGCGTCTGCAGAAAATCGGCTATACCTTCAAAACTACGGGTAACCATTCCAAACCTAGCTTAAAAAAGTGGCTCATGAAGCAACTTCCAGTGGCAATGTTGATATTTGGCATCATCCAGCTCTCACACGGTTCAAACGGAGCACAAACAGGGCAGAAGTGAAGTGAAAAAGTGGCCAGATAATAAAATCAGACAGTTGGAAGAAGCGTTACAATTGTTCGATCCGGTTCTGCTGGCGATTACTTCGCAGGCTGAAGGAGACCGGGGAGGGCTGATTGCAACTTTTGTGTCGAATGCGTCGATCGTGCCGGATTGTCCCCGATTGATGGTCGGAATTGCCCGTCAACATCACACCTGGTCGTTAATCGAAAATTCAAACAGTTGCGCCGTACATCTGTTGGGCAGGCACCAATTGGATTGGGTTTGGGAATTGGGAACCAGAACCGGAAAGCAAATAGACAAACTGGCAGATTTCGAACTGACTCGCTGGGTCACGGGGGCACCAATCCTTTCTGAAGCCATCGCAGCCTTCGATTGTCAGGTCGAAGCCCGTTTTGATACAGGAGATCGAACGATCTACCTGCTCGAAGTGTTCGAGGCCCGTAAAATGAAAGATGAATCGGTGATGAGATTTTCCGATTTATGGAAAATGGCCGATCAGGAGCAGAGAAGCCTGTTGAATCGCCTGCTCCAACAGGACCAACAACTCGATCGCGCTG
>JALTOP010000364.1 GCA_027000105.1 Planctomycetaceae bacterium
CAGGAAATGGTTGCTGAAATCCGTCATGAATTGCAGCGGTACATTCGCGAAGATTTGCCAACAAAGCCGATCGATGCTCGCACACTGGAAGCGGATGGCAAAACGATTCGCAATCTTTGGCGTCTCAATTTGTACAATCCCTATTTTCAAGAACTTGGTCATCGGCCTGAGATTCTTTCTCTGATTGCCAAATTGGTAAACGGAGAACCTCTCCTCAAAGGCGTGGAGACATTCAGTAAACCGGCTCGTATTGGATCCGGGGTGCCGCCTCATCAGGACAATGCCTATTTCTGTCAAACGCCCCCGGATATGCTGACGCTCTGGGTGGCAATCGATCCCGTTACCAAAGAAAATGGTGCAGTTCATTTCATCAAGGGATCACACAAACAGGGGATGTTGCCGACGAAACCATCGGGGGTAACCGGTAATTCAATCGGCTTGGCGCAACCACCGGATGTCCCGCTGTCGGAACAGTTTTGTGCCACTCTCAACCCCGGTGATGCAACGATCCATCACTGCGAAGTGATTCATCAATCTGATCCGAACCGAACCGATCAATCACGCCTTGGCTTATTGCTCGTTTATCGTGGATCGCATACGCAAACGGATCCGCAGTTAAAAGCGGCCTATACCGAAGCAGTAACTGCAACACCGCCTGCATAGGGCGTAAGAGTACCTGTTCATCGCTGACTGATCTCGCCTTGCCCCACAACGTGCGACACAGCAGGGGAACGATGTTCCTGTGTACCGTTCTCGTCGTTTTTGGCAGAATTCCTTCCCTGAAGAGGTGAACAGACTGAATTCAGGCTCTGCATAATCCCGATAATACTGATAACCGGCATATTTTGTGCTCGCGGTGCGCGATAACCCTTTACTACCGTACTCGATTCTATGAGGAAGTGATTTCACATGGCATGTGAACAACCGCCAGAGACATCGCCAGGGCTGGCAGAACCTGCCTGTTCCCGGTTTCGATTGTGGAGTATTGCCTTGCTGTCGATTACTCTGGGAATTGCAACGAATCGATGGATGTACGCCAGCTCCAATTTGTCCTATGTCGGCACGTTGCAGGTGAAATCGGTCGCGGTACGTGCACCAGTCGGAGGCATCTTTCAAGCCTGGGCTGTCGAGGAAGGGACGCAGATTGATCCTCAGGTTTTGGTCTGCACCTTGTCTGATGACAATCTGGATCAACAAATCCAATCACAACAACGTGAAGTCGCTCGCCTTGATGCAAGACTGAGTGCCTTGAAGGCAGAAGTCGATGTCAAACTACATGACCTGCTTCGTGAACTCGATGGAGATATTTACGCCACGCAATTACAAACGGCTGATCTGCTTCAGAAAAAATACCTGCACGAAATAGAATTGATGGCATGGCGAGATGCCCGTGAACAGAACAGATTGGATGATTCTCCCAAAGAGAAAAGACAGAAAACGGCTTCATTGGAACCGGTCATCAACTCTCTGCCAATCAGTAGTTCTTCTTCCCTGACTGATACGAAGATCGATGCTCTGTTGAAAGAAGAAGCCGCTCTGAACGCCTTCGAAGTCGCGAAAGAACAGTTGGAAATCTGCTCACAAAGACTGAATGAATTGCAGACGCAGAAGAAAAACCTTCTGGAAAAAGTGAAACAGGCGAACGGCTTGACAGAAGTGGAAATACAACTGAACCAGGCAAAAGCCGAGCTGGAAGAGATGAAGCACCGCCAATCTCAACTGCAAATCTATTCGCCGGAACAGGGAACGATATCCAATTATCGCCCTCATCCGGGTGAAAAAGTGACCGCCGGAGAAGTGATTGCAGAACTCTACCAGATGGAGGAAGCGTACATTGTGGCTCACATCCCCTGCTCGGACGTCGGTAAATTCCAGGTGGAATCGACTGTGAAATGTCTGTTTCCGAATGGCGAAAAACGAACCGGTATTGTCACGCATGTCGCTCTCACCGCAGAGCAAACAGACAGTTCCACACCTGCGAACACGCCCACCGTCCCCATTCGTATCGAACAGACCGGTGCATTATGGCCATCCATACCGGTCGGCGGACATGTCAGAATCTTCCGTTAGACGAGCGAGGCTTTATCGGTCGAATTTTCGGTCGGCATATATTCTTCCCGCTGTTTGTGTCGCTCTCGTGGTCTTTATTGGCTATGATGACCCCGGTTTATCGACTTCGCTCTGTTCACTGACTCTAACCTGAATCACGGCTCCTCTCCTCTCGGGCCTGCAAACGAATTCCTGCGATGCACAGTTTCAACATGCCGGCCTCCACGACAGACATTCTCTGTCAGTTGATATCGATTCCCAGTGTCAATCCGATGGGCCGGGATCTGACCGGTGAGTTATATCTCGAAGAAAAGATGAGCGACTGGCTGGAGGAGTTTTTCCAGTCGATCGGCGCGGATTACGAGCGTATCGAAGTTGCCCCAGGTCGAGCAAACGTGATTGCCCGATACGAATCTCCCGGCTCGAACAGGATGCTTCTGCTTGATGCCCATCAGGATACTGTTCCTGTTGATGGCATGACGATCCCGCCATTCGAGCCGATCATAAAAAATGGGAGAATTTCCGGTCGTGGTGCCTGCGATGTTAAGGGCGGAATGGCCGCTGCCCTGTTTGCATTTCGGAAACTGGTACAGGAAAAACCGCCCGAAGCCGCGAATGTCATCCTCAGTTGCACATGTGACGAAGAGGCGACCACAATCGGCATCAAGGATCTGGTCAACTGCTGGCAGGAACCAAACGGACGGTCACGCCTGATTCAGGTTCCTCCCGATGCCGCCCTCATCATCGAACCGACTGAACTGGATGTTGTTGTTGCCCATCGGGGAGTTGTCCGTTTTCGCATCAACGTAGCAGGTCGGGCCTGTCACAGTTCGGAACCGACACAGGGCATCAATGCAATTTATCGTATGGCCCGTGTTGTTTCGCTGCTAGAGCAATATGCCAGCAAACTGCAAGATTCGATTCCCCCCCATCCGTTGTGCGGCGGTGCTACAATCAGTGTTGGACGAATTACCGGTGGAATGAGTGTGAATACGGTGCCGGATCATTGCAGTATCGAAGTAGATCGGCGACTGATTCCCGGAGAAGATTCGCAAGAGTTTCTACAGGACGTTTTCAAATTTATCGACAGCCAGATCGATTTTGAAATAGAGTTCGAAGAACCCTGGATCGATTCCCCCGCATTGGGTAATCACAACAACGACTGGATAACAAAACGCTTACTGAAGTGTATCGAACGGGTCGATGGCGAGCATCGATCTGTCGGTGTTTCCTATTGCACGCACGCTTCCCCTGTCGGGGCCTCAGGTATCCCTGCCGTTGTGTTTGGCCCCGGTTCGATCTCACAGGCCCATACCAACGATGAATACATCGAAATCGATCAGCTGGAGAAAGCGGCGGAAATTTTCTATCAATTCTGTCTCGACGAGAATTGACAGCAGCGATGAAAGCGATGTTTACGTTGCTGGACCAATCAGTTCCGGCTTTCCCCTCACC
>JALTOP010000365.1:0-6394 GCA_027000105.1 Planctomycetaceae bacterium
TAAAAAATTCACTTCTTTGGCGATGGAACGACTCTCCCGGCACAACTGGCCGGGCAATGTGCGGGAACTCCAGAACACGGTTGAGCGGGCTGTTGTTCTGAGCACCGGAAACGTGATCGATTGTGATCAGATCCAACTCACCGGTTTGCGGGAGGCGGAACTGCTGTCGGAACAGGGAGCAGGAGCGAATATCGAAGCACCTTCTGCCATCTCGATGGAACAACTCGAACAGGAACACATTCTCCGAATACTGAAGTTGACACAGGGAAATAAATCAAAAGCTTCCCAGATTTTGGGGATTGAACGTTCAACGCTTGATCGCAAACTGAAAAAATACGGGATCAAAAAAAATAGCTGATTTCCGTTCCTTGTGGGGGACTCGGCGGGAATGTTCGTCGGCAGATTCAGGACCAGTACTTTCGATCCAGACTGCGATAGTTGATTGCTTCGGCCAGATGGGTTTCGTTGATCAGATCCTGATTGTCGAGGTCTGCAATTGTCCGGCAGACACGCAGAATGCGGTCATGAGCGCGGGCAGAAAGATGGTTCTCCTCCATCGCGGCTTTGAGGAACAGTTCTGCATCGGGAGTCAGTTTGCAATGTTGCCGAACCTGTCGGGTGGTCATGCGTCCGTTGACGCGATTCGTTTCCGATTGGAACCTTTCCGATTGCCGTTCTCTTGCAGCCAGAACGGCCTGCTTCATTGTCGCCGAGTTGGTTCCTTCTTTTTTATCGGCCAGTTCCCGGAACGGAACCGCAGGAACTTCGATATGGATATCGATTCGATCCAGCAGCGGCCCGCTGATTTTGGAAAGGTAACGTTCCATCTGCAAGGCGTTGACGCTTCTGCCGGAGTCGGGGCCATAGCCACTGGGACTGGGATTCATCGCGGCAATCATCATGAAGTCTGCGGGAAAGGTGGTGCTGCCGATCGCGCGTGTGATCGTTACCCGCTGGGATTCGAGAGGTTGTCGAAGCACTTCGAGTGTCCGTTTGCTGAACTCCGGCAACTCGTCCAGAAACAGCACGCCATTGTGGGCCATCGAGATTTCGCCCGGCTTGGGAACACTCCCCCCTCCCACAAGCCCCGCTTCACTGACTGTATGGTGAGGCTCCCGAAACGGCCGCTTCAATACCAGTGATTGCTGGGCGTTGAGCAGGCCGAGAGCGGAATGAATACGCGTCGTTTCCAGGGATTCGTCCTGCGAGAGGGAAGGGAGGATGGTCGGCACTCGTGATGCCAGCAGTGTTTTTCCGGAACCGGGCGGCCCGATGAGCAGGATATGATGATTTCCTGCCGCGGCAACCGTCATCGCCCGCTTGGCGAACTCCTGCCCCTTGACGTCAGCAAAATCGATTTCGAAATTCCCGTATTCCTCAACGGCCTGCTCCCAGCGGAACGGAGCTGGTTCGATTTTCAACTCACCATTGAGAAAGCCGACTGCTTCAGTCAGTGTTTGAACCGGAATGATATCGATTCCATCAACCACCCCCGCTTCCCGTATATTATCGGCGGGAATGAGCAATCCACGCAAGTTTCGTTTGCGTGCTTCAATGGCCATCGAAAGTGTTCCCTTGGCCGGTCGCAGCGAACCATCCAACGCCAGTTCACCTATCGCCCCATATTGCGAGAAGCGATCCTGACCAAGCTGACCACTGGCAGAAAGAAGACCGAGTGCAATCGGCAGATCGAGTGAAGCCGCCTCTTTGGGAAGATCGGCGGGAGAGAGGTTGATAATAATTCGATCGATCGAACGGATATAGCCACTGTTGACAATCGCCCGTTCAATGCGATGCGTGCTCTCCTTCACAGCCGCTTCCGCCAGGCCGACAAGAATCGTCTTGGGAAGTGCACCGGGAGAGATGTCGACTTCCACTTCAACAGGTTTGGCATCGATTCCGTAAAGGGTAAAACTCAAAAGGCGCGCAAGCATGGCTGGTTATCAAAATTCTGTTCAGAAGCCGTTTTTTATGTCCATCTTTGACGAATGCGCTCACAACGATCGATTGATGTCCATGAGAGATAGACATAATGCCAGATCGCTACGGATAATTCCAGCCACTCAAAAGGCATCATTGGGGCAATTGTCGAGATCGGTGGTGCCCGCAACTGTCTTCTCGATTTGTTCGACAGATCGTTTATCTCGTGCCCGTCTGTTTGCCTGGTCTGCTTTCTCTGGCTGGCAGTCGCAGTGGCTCAGACGTATTGAATCCGTCGTGTCGGCTCAGGCATTTTGAATTTGTTCGGAGTTTCACAATCCGAGTAACGGCAAGGTATCACGGTAGATCATTTGTTCGATCTGTTCTTCATCGAGTCGGGGCAGGTTCGAGCCTTCGACCATTCTGTTCAGATTTCTCACACCATCAATCGTATCGTTGACAGTGGTGAAGGGGTAATCGGTTCCGAACAGAACCTTGTTCCAGATACCGTATTCCTGTACCAGCATCAATGATTGATAAAGCTGGAACGGACGGTAATACAGGGCGGAAATATCGGCATATAAATTCGGATGCTTGCGGATCACTGCAACGGTTTCCCCTTCGTACGGATGTCCCAAATGGGCCAGTATCATGCGAACATCCGGGAAACGGGTCGCGACGGGATCGAGATGCCGGGGCAAGGTGCATTCCAGTGGTGCCTGGGCAATGAATGTCGTGCCGGTGTGCAGTAATACCGGAAGTTGGTGTTTACTCGCATACTCCCACAGCGGATCGAGCAGGCGATCATCAGGGCGAAACCCGGCGTACATCGAAAGCAGTTTGATGCCCCGCAGTCCCAGTTCTTCGTGTCCGTGCCGAAGTTCGTCCTGCCAGTTCGGTTGTGTCGGATCAACAGAAAGAAAGCCGATCAGCGTTTCCGGATGTTTGCCGACATATTCCGCGATGTAGGTATCGTCGACCCACATGCCGGACAGCTTCGCCTTGCCACCAAAGACGATCGTTCTGGTTTCCTCCGGGGCGGCCTGGCGATAATCTTCGTAGCGAACTGTCAAATCAACTTCGACACCTGCTCGGGCACGGATCGCCTGTTTCCGGAAGTCGTCCCCGAAGTGTTGCGGGTATTCCCAGGCGTGTGAATGGACATCGATAATCATTCTGTTTCCTCCAACACGCCGCTTAAAATATCAAACAGACGATCGACCTCTGCAAGCGTTTCTTCATCGGGCAGGTACGCCTTGGGGCCACGGACAATCCTGTTTTTGAAAATGCCCTGTTTGACGAGCAGATATTTTTCGATCGCCAGGAACGCATCGAGTGAATTTTGCATCGAAACGATTGCAGAGATCGGAAACGAAAGTTGATAGATCCGCTGCTCGTTACCTGTTTCAAGTGCCCGATAAAGCGCAACCAGTCCCTTGATCAGATCAGCTCCGGGCATCGTGCCGGCAATTCCTCTACGGTAGCTGTCAACCAGTGAAATCCCGCCAGTCCCTTCAAAGATGTGTGCCTTGCCGTCTGTTGCATCGCGCAACTGTGAAAGTCTGGGGCCGATCGGTGTTGCTTCCGGTTTGAACAGAATTCGTTCCGCACCGAACCGATTGAGCATCTCCGCCTGAAAAGCGATTGACATCGGCTGGCCGACATAGCCGCTGGCATCCTGTATGATAACCGGAATACTGACCGCCTGCACGATTCGTTCGTAATAGTTGCCCAGCTCAGCTTCGGTTGCTCCGATTGAGACCGGAGGAATCGCCATCACGGCTGCCGCTCCGCACTGTTGCGCATGTTTTGCGTGTTCAACTGCAATCGGGGTGCTCTCTGCCCCCACGCTGAGGATGACCGCCCCGCGTCCTCGAGCGAACCGGCAACTCGCTTCGGCCAGTTCCCGCCTTTCCTGGTCGCCCAACCGCAGCATCTCCGAAACCATGGCCATCACAATGCCATCGCTGCCACATTCAAAAAGCCATTCAATTTCCCGTTGCAAAACATCGTAATCGATCGATTCATCATCACGGTACGGCGTTTGAAAAACCGGAAAGACACCTCGAAGATGTTCGTTGCGGGTTGTCATTTCATCATAGTCAGTCATTTCGCTGCTATCTGTTTCACAAGTGCATTATCGTCAGTTTCATCGCGGTCTGTTTTACTGTGGTCTGTCATGTGGACATCCCCCGTGTATCAACCGGGATCGATTCCAACCCCTGTTCTGTTTGCAGCCAAACCTGTTCCCGCAAATTCACGCAAGGGCAAATGTGATTCGGAATCAGCGTGACCCGTTCTCCCAGTTCAGGGGCGTTCGCACAATTTCTGATATCGACTTCGCCATGTTCTTCGCTCAGGCTGGAAACGATGGCATCGGGGTACTCGATCAGATGTCCGTAACCGGAATCGGGTTGGGAAACATTTCGATCGCTGGTGATTGTTTTTGAACCGGCATCGAGAATGACCTTCCCCGCCACTGCGTTGCTCACGACGGTGCAAACAATCGCGGCAGCGCATTGATCCAGCGAGCAGGCCCCCACGCGAACGGTATTCATATCGTTAAAGATGTGCGTACCGGAGCGTATCTCCGTTTGGGCGGTAATCAGATGCGAGCGGAAAGCCGATTGCCTCGAACCACCGGAGACGATATCGGTACAAAGCCCCGATTGATGGAACAGATCTTTCGCTTCGAGCAACATATCATCGACCAGCTTCAAAAGGGGCGGTTGTTCTTCGGCTGGAACCCAGATGTGCCCGGGATAGAAAAAGATGCCGTCGAGACGCACACTCTTTCCGGACTGTTCAACATGCTGAGCCAACTCCAGCAATTCGCGGGGAGTTGCGACTCCGGTGCGGTTGCTGCCGACGTTCAAATCAACCAGAATCCCAATCGTGGAACCGGCCTTTTTAGCCGCTTCTGCAATGACATCGATCCCGTATTTCGAATCGAGCGCGACACGCACCGTTACTTCGTGTGCCAGCTTCGCGGCTCGGGTGCTGCGGTGTGGATCGATAATCGGGTACGCGATCAGAATATCGTCACAGACCTGGGCCATCACTTCCGCTTCGCCCACCTTGGCGACAGTCAACCCGACAGAACCGGAATCCAACTGTTCCTGCGCCAGCCGTTTCGATTTGTGCGTTTTGGTGTGAGGCCGCACCTTGATCCCGAGCGGTCTGACATGCTCCTCCAGATCTCTCAGATTCTTTCTGACATTCGCCAGATCGATCACCAACGCAGGCGTTGCTTCGAGCGAGTTTTTTGCCTTTTCAAAGATATTTACCACGCGGTCCACCCTCCATCAATTACCAAATTTTGACCGGTCATGTAACTGGATGCTTCGCTCGCCAAAAAGACGATCGCCCCTTTCAGTTCTTCCGGCGTCCCCATGCGTCCCATCGGGCTTTTCTGTATCAGACGATCCACCATTTCCCGTGGAGCCGCCGGCGATGGGAACGGCCCGGGCGAAAGAGCATTCACTCTCACCCGATCCTTACCCCAGTAAACAGCCAGGTGGCGAGTCATTTGCAGAATTCCCCCCTTCAAGGTGTGATAGGCAACGGGGCTGCTGTACTGGATCTGCTCGTAACATTCCGGATACGAGCCGACCAGGCCGTACATCGAGCCAAGCAGGATAACGCTTCCCGGTGTGCCACGTCCAACAACATGATCGCGCATCATCCGGGAAAGTAAAAAATACCCGGTTGCGTTTTGCAGCATCCTGTTGAATTGTTCTGCGGTCACGTCTCGCCAATCCTGTGGATGGGATTCCTGACCATTATTGACAAGGACATCAATTTTTTCCGCCAGTTGGATCGCCCGCTCAAAACCGGCCTGAATGGAACTTTCCTCCATCTGATCCATTTCAACAGCGAAATGTTTCGTACCATCTACCGACGGAAGGGAACCCGCGACCTGTTCTGCCTGGGAGAGTTTTCGACTACTCACCACCACCGAGGCTCCTGCTTCCGCCAACGCCTGCGCCATTGCAGAACCGAGAAATCCGGACGCCCCGGAAATAAACGCCGCTTTTCCGCGCAGACTCAATAAATCAGTGACATTTTTCACGCCCGACCCTTTTCTCTGGTTAATCCCGTGGATAATTCTGTACTACTAACGGTGAAAGTTTACGGTTAAAGTTTACGAACGGTGCGAAAACTTTTGAAAATCTCATTTTGGTTACGGCGGTCAGAACAGACCAGCCGTGCCGGGGACTTTGTCCATGCAAGCAGCGTTCATGCAGACATTGTCCATGCAGACATTGTTGAAACCTCTCCCGCAACTTCCTGCATTCCGTTCAACCACAACATCATCGATCTTGAATGGTTAATCAAGCCAACCAAGGTGGTCTTTTTTGTTCATTGCTGTTAATAATAAGCCTCATGCTGGTAATTTATGTGCAAATTTGATATTCACGTTGTGGCGCTGGGAGTTGGCAAGCCCCCGTTCAAGGACTGGGCAAGGCTGATC
>JALTOP010000365.1:6404-12925 GCA_027000105.1 Planctomycetaceae bacterium
GGGAGAAAGATGGCCCGGTTGGTGTCGCTTTCGCCAACGCGTTGGCACAACAGACGCAGGGGCACAGCAATTTGCTTGCTGTTTTGGAACCAAATCTGGCCGTAAAACCAGCTACCGTGATGGTGACGAAGGTGACAATCAAGGGGGCCAAACAGGCCGTCCAGATGTTCGGTCCTGCTCAGTACGCTGTTGCCAAGGCGGTTGCCGATTCCGTTGAAGCTGGTGTGATTCCTAAAGATCAGGCTGAAAATCTGGTTATCGTTTGTGGTGTCTTTATTCATTGGGAAGCGGAAGACGATAAAAAAATCTTCCAATACAATTACGAAGCGACAAAATTGTCCATCGAAAGAGCGATGAAACAGGAGCCTTCAGCAGACGAAATGGTCGCCAAGAAGGAAGGGGCCTCTCATCCTTTCTCAGGTGTGTAGTGCTTTTTCAGGCTACCTTAAATCGGGGCTCTCTTTTCATGGGCCGTGCTCCTTCCTGTTTGGATGTCCTCTTTGCATGGTTTGCAAGTATGACCCCGATGGTGGTAGCGGTCGAATAGAATCTTTCGCCCCCCCTTGAGCCCTGTCTCAATTGGGGGTTTTTGTCAGTTTTCGCCAGTCTGTGTACCGGTCTGTGTGCGTTGTGTTACTAACGGTTAATGTTTACGAACGGTGCGAAAACTTTTGAAAATCTCATTTTGGTTACGGCGGTCGGAACAGACCAGCCGTGCCGGGATATTCAGCCCTTTGTTCTGTTGATGATCATGGCGAACTGATTTGAGCGCTCTGTTTCAGTTGTCATGGGTGTTATCGAGGTATGAACGAGAGAGTGAGTTCTCGTTTTTTCGGGAACGTCTCGTCGGGGTAGATTGTTCCGGCTCTTTTCCGGTTCCTGGAAGGCAATCTCAATGTCTGTCAAGGTGGTATCGGGAACGACGAAGTTGATTACCTGGATGTAGATCACCCAGCCGTAGAGAGACAGTTATGAAACGCATTCTCCTGCAGTTTGATACTGATGTGCATGCAAGCAGTTTTGATGCGGTGACCGCATTGGATGCGTCTGTTGATCACCTTCTTTCCTATTCTCAGGTCAATTCCACGAATGTTGTGTCGCTGGTTCAGGGAGCCATTTTTACCCGCGGTCCGGAGGAATTGAAGAATACGGCGATTTTCATCGGAGGTAGCGATGTTGAAGCCGGTGAAAAGCTGCTAGCTAAGGTGCAGGAATCCTTTTTTGGCCCGATGCGGGTTTCTGTGATGATGGATTCCAACGGCTGTAACACAACTGCGGCAGCGGCAGTGCTCTCTGCTCGAAAGCATCTTGACCTGTCACAAGCGAAAGCGGTGATCCTGGGAGGGACCGGGCCGGTCGGACGGCGTGTCGCCCAGATATTGGGAGCTTGCGGGGCGCATGTGATCCTCACATCGCGCACAATGGACAAGGCCAGACACGTCTGTTCCGTCATCGATGGGGTATCCGGAAAATATGAGCCTGCGGTCGTTCCCGAAAACGGCGATCTCTCTCCCCTGTTGAAAGATGCCGATCTGCTCATTTCGGCTGGAGCCGCCGGAGTCCGTTTTACGCATCTCGATCAGTTGACAGCTTCCCGGACGCTCCGAGTCGCCATTGATCTCAATGCAGTTCCTCCCCTGGGGATTGAAGGGATTCAATCGACCGACAAAGCAAAGGAAATAGGGCATCTTGTTTGCTACGGAGCGCTTGGGGTGGGGGGATTGAAAATGAAGATTCACCATCAGTTGATCGAACGCCTGTTCGAGGCGAACGATCAGGTTATTGACACAAGTCAAATTTACAATGCGGCGGTAGATATGGTGTAACATAGGGGAGATGGGTAGAGTGGCGTTGTCCCCTGTGTCGCGTTCCTATTCTCTTAATGCTTTTTATTTGTGTCATAGTCCCCAAATTACACGTTGCTGAAATTCCCCTTGCCTCATTGTCGCGAAATGCGGTAATTCTACGCAGTGCCATTGCACCCAATTGGGGTGGAGGCTCTTACTCTGCGCAATTTCCCCACAGCATATCCAGTCAGACAGAATATCCAATCAGATTGTATCACCCCGATACATTGACGACGCGAATCAGCATCAGGTCGAATTTATGGTGAATCCAAACCGACAGTTTCAAAGGCAAATAACTCGTTATTTCCGTGCGAGTTATCCCGTCGATGATGAACAGGGAAAAATATTGCCTGGGAAAATCGGCTCACAGAACAGGACGTTCCGAAAACCGGGTATTCGGGTTTTCCTGGGTTTGGCTATTTTGATGCTCATGATTACCGGTTGTCACACGCCCTGGATGGTCTGTTCGGGAGAGAGTCATTCCGGTCAGATTGTTCGGGCGCAATCAGCCGAGGGTGTTGATCCCGCGTTCCAGCAAATGATGGAAGAGAATTCGGGCTCAAACAGGAAAAGCTGGTACGATGGTGAGATTGAGACTGTTTCCGAGGAGGTTCCGGAGATCACGCCCCTTCAGCAGGAACAGGAGATACCGCCCGAGCAACCCCGCTCACAATCCGCATTGAATCCACTGCAACAACAGGCACAAC
The DNA here is from genome assembly GCA_027000105.1 of Planctomycetaceae bacterium. Taxonomy (GTDB): domain Bacteria; phylum Planctomycetota; class Planctomycetia; order Planctomycetales; family Planctomycetaceae; genus Rubinisphaera. The sequence continues at coordinate 8,959 of JALTOP010000365.1, forward strand.
ACAAAACTCCGATGTTGTTGCAACAATCCCTGTTGGAGCAAAAGAGGGCGTTGGATTATATGCCGAAACCGCTTCTTGATGAAAACAAGGAGGTTTCCGAGCCCTCCCTGGATGAGCCGTTAGCTGATGTATTGATTGAAGGAAATGCCACCATTCCGGTTTCTGCCCTGTCTCGATATATCAAGACTCGTCCCGGCAGGATCGCGACAGTGGACCAGATTCGCGACGATATCCGTTCGCTTTACAGTACAAAGTGGTTCTTTACGGTTGAACCCGTTTACCGACATTCGGAAAAGGGAACGGTTCTGGTCTTCAAGGTGACTGAGTTGCCGATTCTGCGCAGCGTGGAATATGTCGGAAACGAGAAGGTTAAGGATAAAGTTCTGGCCGGTATTACCGGATTGAAACCGATGCACGCTTTTTCCGTCGCGGCGAACCGGGAATCTGTTCGCCGTATTCGAGATTACTACAGGGAAAAAGGATTTCTTTACGCTGAGGTAACATTGGAAAAGGGGAACTCTCCGGACGATCGCGATGTTGTTTTTCGCATCACGGAGGGGCCGAAAGTGAAAGTCGCTTCCATTAAATTTCGTGGCAACAAGGATGTTTCCTCCGGTGTGCTCAAGATGCGACTGACCACGAAGAAAAGGATTCTCTGGAAGTTCGGCGGTCAATACGACCCCAATACGATCTCCTCCGATATCGCAGCCATAAAGAAATATTATCACAATATCGGGTACTTCGATGTCCAGGTTTCCGAAGAACGGAAGTTTTCGGACGATCGTTCTACGGTTTCCATCACCTATACGATCGACGAGGGCGAACGGTACAAAATCCGAAAGATAATTCTGAAAGGAAACCGGATTTATTCGCGGGAACAGTTGATGAAGGATTTCAAGCTGTCAGAAGGAAGTTATTACAGTGCTCGCGATCTGGCCAAGGATGTCAACGGGATACAGGACAAATATGGCGTGTTGGGGCGGTTGTTTGCCAAGGTCAATCCAGGGACAAAATTCACACAGGAACCGGGTGTTCTTGATCTGGTTTACGATATCGACGAAGACCGTGTCTACCGCATCGGAATGATCAACGTCAATATTCGAGGTCAGTTTACCCATACGAAGGAAACGGTCGCCCTGAATCAGTTGTTGGTCGCTCCGGGCGATCTGGCCGACCCGGAAAAAATAAGGAAGTCCCGTGCCCGCCTGGGAGGCTCGCCGGTTTGGGAACGTGCCGGGCCGGATGGGCCGCAAATCAATATCCGACCGGTGATGAACCCGACTTATCTGGCCCGGAATCCCGAACCAAGTGCCGACCCACCGGTTATCCGTGGTTCCAATGGCTATTTCGGAACAACGCCGTCAGCTTCAGCGCAGCATCGCTATTTGCCGAGCGATAACCGCATACAGGAAAGTTATAACAAGCTGATACTGACCAACCTGAAAAAACAGAAACGACAGGAACAGCAGGAACCGCCCGGACGGGTTCGTGTGAGTCACACTATTCCCGGTGCGGGGCACACATTACAGCCGGCGAGTGAGCACGGCGATCATTCCGACAAGGCCCCGTCACCTGTTGCAACCTCTCCCAACACGAAGCAGGAACATTACTATCGAGAGTATCGCAAAAAACGGGACGAACTGGATCGACTGTGGTTGTATCAACCGCTCGATTTTGAGCATTCTCGCGTATTCTTTGAAACAGCGAGACCATTTTTGACTTCGATTCTTTCACAACCGCAGGAGTCTCCGGTCATCCGGGGTCAAAGTGTGGATCAGTATGCCGCTCCTCCGGATCTGATGCAGCCCCAGCCTCAACCGGGTCGGGAGATGGGGCCCCCCATTTTGAATCCGGAGTTGCCTCCCGGTTATGTCGATCTGGACTTGAATGTTACCGAAGCGAGGACGGGGCGATTCATGGTCGGAGCCAGTGTCAACAGTAACTCTGGCGTGTTTGGTAATATTGTTCTGGAAGAACAGAATTTCGATCTGTTCGCCTTCCCGAGAAGCTGGCGTGATGTTGTCGATGGTTACGCATTTCGGGGCGATGGACAGCAATTTCGCCTGGAAGCGACACCGGGTAATCTGGTCAGTCGTTATTTGGCAAGTTGGACGAATCCCCATTTTCTGGATACTGACTACTCCCTCGGTGTGAGTGGTTTCTACTATCAGCGATTCTTCCGCGACTGGAACGAACAGCGAACTGGCGGGCGGATCAGCATCGGGAAAATGCTGACACGGGAAATTTCCTTCAATACCGCCATTCGTCTGGAAAAGGTTCACATCTCGAATTTGAGGCTCAACGCACCTTCGTTGTTGCCAACTTTGGGAGATAATTTCCTGGGAACGGGAAAAATAACACTGGGGTATGACACGCGTGATTCCGCCTCGATGGCTACGGAAGGGTTCAATGTACAAACTAGCGTTGAGCAGGCCTTTGTAGAAAACACATTTACGAAGCTGGAGTTGCAGGGCTCGCAGTATTTCACAACCTATCAACGCCCCGACGGGGCAGGAAAGCATGTTCTCTCGTTTCGGGGAAATCTGGGGTGGACGACAGATAACACTCCCGCTTTCGAACGATTCTATGCAGGTGGGTTTCAGTCGTTTCGCGGATTCCAATACCGATCGGTTGGTCCGTTGGAACCGCCCAATCTGGGAACCAATGGCGCACAGGTCGGGGGTAATTTCCAACTGCTCGGCACAGCGGAATATATGCTCCCGATCATGGCGAGTGAAACAGTTCGATTCGTCGCCTTCACCGATTTCGGTACCGTTGAACGCAATGTTTCATTGGAGAACTTCCGTGTCGCGGTGGGCGGCGGGCTGAGAATTACCGTGCCTCAAATGGGGCCTGTTCCCATTGCATTGGATTGGTCCTTTCCCATCGTTAAAGAAGACACCGATATCAGACAACTCTTTTCATTTTACATCGGCTTGACGCGATAAACACGACAAACGTGACAAAGGCGACAGAATCGACAGGCAACAGGGAGTACGCACCAATCGGAATGGCTGCGTTGCCTTCGTGCCTGACCGTTTTTTGAATGAAAGTTTGAATGAAAGACAGAAAAGAGCAGTATGAAACAGTAAACAGAAAATGAAACAGTAAACAGAAAGAAGACAATTAGAGACGAGCAGGATTTCCGAAAAGCCGGTGAGATGTAAATTTTGCAGGTGAATCCCGTTATTGCTCCCTCCTGCGGTCTCACTCGCCTCCTCTTGACCTTTCAAATTGATTCCGGATAGAGTTCACTCCCCTTCTATTTTTCTCACCTGAAATCCTATCCCATTATCCCACCTCTCGAATCAGGTATTTCGTATGCGTCTTTTTCAGCTCGCAACACGTTTTGATGCACACGCACATTCTGTCAGGCCGTTCGTCGTTGAAGCGGTCTCTGTGCTGTCCGTTTGTCGGTTCTCCCTGCCGATGTTGTTGGGTCTGCTGATCTGCAGCGGATGCGCCAATATCCGTGAGAAGCGGACCATCACCGCCTTTCAATCCGGTCTGGAAGCGGACAATCTGGAATTGCTTCGTGAGAACTCGACCAGACATTTCGCTTCCAAAGCGTTACGGCATCCGCAGGCAGATGACGCGCTGGCCCAGCTGAAATTGCCGGAAGGTGAATTCAAAATACTGAATGTTGAAGATGTTTCGGAGACGGAAAAGAAGGTAACCGTCGGATTCGGTAAAGAAAAGAAACGGAAAATAATGTACCGATTGGTCAAAGAAGGAGAGAAGGAAAAATGGAAGGTTGATGATATCTACCTGCGCCAGCGCAAGGGAAAAAAAGTTGTTGTGATGCCGATCACCGAACAGATGGATGTTCTGCTGTCCGCCCGTGAGTTTTTCGATTCCTGGTCGGAAGGGGATCGTCAGCGGGTACTTGCGAGTTGTTCTCCGGAATTGCGAGAAGCTCTGGAAAAGTTGCCTCCATCTGTTTTGGCTTACAACATTTCCCTGATTG
>JALTOP010000366.1:0-10258 GCA_027000105.1 Planctomycetaceae bacterium
AACGTGACAAGCTGTTGGTTCTCTTTGAGAATTCGAGCAGAATCGGCGAGAACTTTTTTCTCCGCTTCGGTAACTGGAACCGCCTTTTCTGTTTTGGCAACTATTTTCTTTTGATTGGCAATCGCCGAGGTAAGCGACTTGATACGAGCAAGAAGGTTCTCACTTTGCCTGGCACTCAATTTTCGATCAGCGATCGCCTTGTCATACAGTTTCTTTTCCTGATCCCGCTTTTTCGCAAGATCGGCCATCTGCGCCTGCAACTGTTGAACCGACTTGACTGCCTGATTTTTCTGAGTAGTTGTTTTGTCAAGTAGGGCGACTGCGGCGGCTTGAGCCGCTTTGGCCTGTTGAAGCAGAGTGGTAACCTTGGTCAGTTCCGCTTTCCCTTCTTCCCCTTTCTTGGTCAGCTCCTGAACTTTCGCATTCAACTCGGCCACTTTCTTGTCAGCCTGTTGTTTGGCCGCTGCCTGTTTTGCCAGCGTGGCATTGAGATCGTCAAGTCTCTTCTTCGCAGCTGTCAATTTTTTACCCGTTGCGCCAATTTGTGCGCTGAACTGATCGAAACCTTTTTTATGCGTTACTCCAGCCTGAAGCAATGATTGCGTCTTTTTGTCAGCGGCCGCTTTATCCGCAACCGTCTTTTTCAAATCCGCTCCTATGCTGGCCAGTTTTGTTTTGGAGTCCTCAAAAGCTTTTTTTCTGGCCGCGATGGCATTGTTCGTTGCTTTGATTCTGTTTGTAGTCGATGTCACGATCGCCTGCGTGGCTTTCAATTTGGCATCCAGAGCAGCGAGTTGCTCATTCAAACCGGGGGGATTCGCATTGATCGTGAACAGCGTCGCAGCGGTATTGGCATCCCAAACGCGAACCTGTCCGGTCCAGTCTCCTGCGATAACCCGATTCAGGTCGGAATCAAAAGCGACTTCGAGACCGAGATCGGGCAGTCCCCCATATGCTTTGATCGCTTTGCCATCCCCCTGCCAAAGCTTGGCCACACGGTCTCGCCCAACCGAGACAATACGGGCATCACGAGTGTACTCGATGGCAGAAACACCACCGCCATGTGCGTTCCAGCGTTTTATTTCACGGCCATCGTTCAATTCCCATAATCGAATCGTGCCATCATCACTGCAACTGGCCACAGAGTTGGAGTCGGGCCGCCAGGAGATATCTGTAATTGCTTTGGTGTGCCCTTTGAGTGTCAGATATTCGTTTCCTGTCATGGCTTCCCATAAAAACAACCCGGCGCTTCGATCTCCCGTTGCCAGCAAAACACCATCGGGAGAAAACTCGGCCGCCATGACCCAATCGGTATGTTTTTTTCGTTCATACAACAACTCACCGCTTTGAACTGAATAGACACGTACCATTCGTTTCGGGCCACACATGACAACAAGTGCATGATCAGAACTGATATCCGCGGCGAGAACCGCATCATACTCGTTCCCGAGTTCTGCAACACGCTTGCCCGATTTCACATCCCAAACGATCACTTTCCCCGATGCCCCTCCCTGTCCTCCGCCAGCCAGGAGCAATTGACCATTACGACTGAACTTCAATATTTGAGGCGTCCCTTCCGGAAAGGGCAAAACGCCCAAAAGCATTCCCGTTTGAGTGCTATAAAGCAGAACCTGTTCGTAGCCGGAAACAGCCATCACCGGCGCCCATGGGCTGCTGGCCAGCGCGGTAATGCTGTTCGGTTTTTGTGTAACCGTGACCGGTTTCAGCGAGACACCCTCGGGAAGCACCGGAGGTCCTGCAGGCCGCTCGGTTGATATTTCGATTTTCGCCAGTTCATTCTTTTTCTTGACAAACTTGCTCCCTTTATTCTCCAACGCTCCGGAATCAATCCACTGTTTGATTAACGCCAATTCCTTTTCCGGCATTTTCGGCTGCTTGGGAGGCATGTACGGTTCACTCTCATGGTTGATCACCATGAACAGATACGATGACTCCGAATCGCCCGGCTCCACAGAATCCCCCGAGCCGCCCCCCTGCATCAGACCGGTATAGGTATCGAGAACGAGTCCCCCCTTGGCATCGTTGGCATTATGGCATGAACCGCATCGCTGTCTGAAAATGGGAAGAATGTGCTCATCGTACGTAATTTTCGGAGTCTGTTTCTTGGCCGGAGCTTTTTTGTCCTCTGCTCTCAGCGAAGAAGAACAGATCAAACAGACGAAAACAGTTGCAGTCAAAATCAGGCGAGTCATCATGGCAGGAACTCCCGGGGAGTCTGTTTCTTCGAAAATCAATGACGAAGAATGTAGGAACTTGTCTTGTACTCCAAACGGCCGTGGTGCCTGATGAGTCCATGCGTCTCAACAGATCAGGCAACCAGTCAAATCAGACGACCGAGCAAAATCATAATCAAAGTAAAATGTAAAACGAATCAGTGGTTAAACAGGAACTCCCGGCTGTTCAGCAAGGCCCAGAAAACGTCTTCACACGCTTTGGTATAATTTTTCGGGTCACTGAACATCGGACGAAGTTTAGCCAATTCTTCTTCCACCGGTTTGCGTGAAAGACAGACGATATACAGATCGGTAATGACTTCATCCGGGGATGCTTTCTTCTTCGCGTATTCCTGGATCACGCCTCCGCTTTTGATCTTTCCATTGACAGTCTCGCCGTTGAGCAGATGCAACGCCTGGGAAAGAGACGGTTCCATTTTCACTTCGCAGGAACAGACCGTTTCACGGGTTGCCCGGCCAAATGTGGTCAGGAAATAATTCGAGGTCGCCCCATCAGAAATTTGAACCGCTCTTGAACCAAGAGGCAAGCCACGGAATTTATCTTTCGTGTGCGTCACCTGAGAGATGATATCAAGCAGCGATTCCGCCTTGATTCGTCGAATCGACTGGTGGGCGAAGTTCGTCTCATCCGTTTCGTTCGATTTATTTCGTTTTGTGGAACGCTGATATGTATGGGAATTGCAGATTTCACGGATCAGCTTGCGGAAATCGTAACCGGATTCCGTGAATCTTTTCGCCAATTCCTTCAGCAGCTCCGGATTGGTCGGCGGGTTGCTGACACGGATATCATCAACGGGATCGATAATCCCGATTCCGAAATAGTGCTGCCAGATACGATTGACGAAGTTCTGCGCAAAGTACGGATTTTCCGGCGAGGCGAGCCAGTTCGCCATCACGACTCTGCGGTCTTTCCCTTTCACATCGGGCTGCCTGCCGCCCAGGAAAACGGGCACGGCGTTTTTGCCGGTCACGACATGGCGAACCTCACCGCTACCACGGTTGTAGATAATCCGTTCGCGATAATCCTCGGCCTGTTTTCGGCCAATTTGGGCAAAGAACGCGGCAAAACTGTAATAATCGTCCTGCGTCCATCGATCGAACGGATGGTTATGACACTGGGCACATTGAATTCGCATTCCCATGAAGGTTTGAGCCACATTCTCGGCTACTTTCAGGTTGTTCGTCTCCAACTCGTAGTAATTCGTAGCCGGTTCACTGAATGTACCGCCATTAGCCGTCAATAGCTTGATAACCATCTTGTCAAGCGGCACGTTACTGCCGATCTGGTCTGCCAGCCAGTTGTAGTAGAGAACAATCGCCTTGTAACTGACACGATTGTTGGAACGCATCATCAACCACTCTGCCCACTTGGAAACCCACAATTCGGTGAATTCCTTTCTCTGGAGCAGTTCATCGATCAGCTTGGCTCGCTTGTCCGGCGACTTATCCGCAATGAATTTTTCATATTGCTCCCGTGTAGGAACCATGCCGATCATGTCGATGTAAATTCTGCGAACGAACACTTCATCCGAACAGACAGGCGACGGATTCATACGCAGTTTTTTCAACTTGGATAAAACCAGTTCGTCAACATAGTTGACCGGTTTCTCTTTTGTCGGCTCAAAGACCAGCCCTTTAGGGAGCACAATGAACTGGGAGCCAACTGTATGGGAAGCGAATCGGGCCATAATAAAAGCCTCGCCCCGTTTTCCCGCTGTGACCAGTCCACTCAGTTTATCAATCGTGGCAGAGTTATCGTTGCTCGATTGAAACAGCGCCAGATGAGTGACATCCCGCTCGCTGCCATCAGTGTAATGGGCAACAACGGTCATCTGCTGGGTCGCCCCTGCCCCGTCGAGAACGGCTTGCTTCGGATAGATATTCAGAGCATCACAGGTAGGGATATCTGCAGGGTCTTTAGGGCAACTGTTGGCGATCCATTCGATGAGATCCTTACTGTATTCCGAGTCGATGTCGAAACATTTGCCTCCGGTATGCGGAACGGCCCCCACCGCTTTTTCGACCATCAAACTCGCTTCCGGTACAGCCAGGTTGATTCGTCGTCCCAATTGTTCACGGGTAATTCGATAATGATCGCCATCCGGATCGAATCCGAACAGAGAGAGATTGAAGCCATCTTTTCCGCGAGCCGAACCATGACAGCTTCCGGTATTGCAACCGGCTCGCATGAAAATCGGCATGACATCCAACTTGAAGCTGACCGGTCGGGCAGCTTTCGCTTCAACGACATCGACCGGAATCTTGACCTCTTTTCCGCCATAGCTGCATTTCAGTTCTGTTTTCCCGTCCGCCAACGGATAGAGAGTCCGTCCATCAATTCGGACAGAGGCGGGACCTTCCAGCGTAAAAGCTGTTTGGCTGGTCACATCTTCGGTCACCCCATCCGCGTAAATCGCCTGGACAACCATCGATTGACGATCTTTCGCTGTCTTCAGTTTCACCGAAGGAGGATAGACTCCCAGTTTCACAATCGTCCGATCAGCAGCCTGAGCCGAAACTGCACACAACACCGCCAAAGAAGCTAATGTGTTAAAAAAGACAGGCCGAATTATTGTCGATCTCATTACCTCATCCTCTTTTTCGTTTACAAACAGCAATCAGGAAAACAAGGCTGGTTTGCCCGCGAATCGATGTGGGCAACAGGCGTCATCCCGGAGGGTTATTTCGATTTTTCCCGCAGTGCTTTTTGCTGCTCCCGAAGCATCTCCAGGCGAGAAAGAACCCTCTTTTTCGGCTTGGCAGCAGCTACTTTTTTGGGAGCCGCTTTTTTCGGTGCGGCTTTCTTGACAATCTTCGGAGCCGGCTTGTTGATGCGCAACCGCCCGGATCCGATATTATGTAAAACCGGTTCTCCATTTTCCATCACGGTTATCCGGCAAAACAGGTTCTTGTGTTCCCCCAAAGGCGACGTCGCATCGGTCTTGATCGGGAAAACGATTTCTTTTGTATCCTTGGTTATTTCCAAAGGAACGGTTGTCACTTTGTTGGGCAGGCCAACCAGTTCAACTTTGGCCTTTCCTTCGAATGGCGTCACGTTTTCAATTTGAATCGGGAAATCGACACTCGAACCACGCTCCACAGCCGAAGTGACATACTTCAGCTTCATGTAACGTTCGGCAACACGGTATTTTACAAAAGGAGCGCAGATTTCGACATTCGCATTGCCCACCCTGGCGATGGCGCGAACGGTAATGTGGGACTCCCGGATCGGAGCATTCCCCGAAGCATTCATCGGGATCAACGCTTCATTTTTCCCTTTGACAATCTTGATCGAACGGCTCGAATTGACACCAGGAGGATTTTGCAGCACTAGCAACTGGATGTCGGCGTCGAAACCTTCTTCCCGCGTCGCCACGACTTTCAACTGCATCGAACCACCACGCACAATCGGTGCCTTCGGCTCGATGATTTTCACATCGAACGGAATGTGCTGGGTCGTCACCACGGGAATGACGTCGAACCGTTCTTTCCAGATGTAATCGTTCTGGTTGCGGCCACGAATCCGCATATGTTCCTGAATAACCTTGGCGGTGACCACCTGCTTGGCGTTCCCGGGATTGACCCACTTCCCGGTAAGCGTGGCAAACTTCGCCCCCAAAGGAGACTTGGCGGGAGCGTGAAACATGATCGGCACGACTCCATCACTTGCCCACGTGGCGGGAGATTCAACCGTCACCCCGGCTGGCAGATTGCTGGCCGAGAACGTCACCGGACCCCCAAAGTTTTCGCGTCTGATACTGGCCAGAAACGCCACACGACGCCCTTCCGGTATTTCAACATCGGGCTGAACATACCGTGTCACTTCATTGGTCGTAATCGTCATCTTGGGGGTAACGGGGGCCACCTCAATACGATAGTAATAATCGGGACCACCTTTACCCAACTGATCGACAACCTTGATAAAGTAATCGCCGTCAGCAGGTGCCTTGAAGCGAACCCAACTGTCCGGGCGTTTGCGGTCATCATCGATAGCAAGCCGCCCCCCCCTGGCATTGTAGACATAGACAACCGAATCGATGGAAGAACGAACGCGCCTGGCGATCACATCGATATCGACCTGTTCGTTCTTCTTCATCGTAATTTTGAAATAATCGCTATCTTCAACACTGGAAAGGTAGCCGTTGGCAGCAGATGGAATAGACATCGCGGTCGCCTGAGCGATTGTCTCATTCGGCTCAACCTCAATCACATTGTTCAGCGATGAAACCCACAACGGGTTCCATGTCGGCGTGACCAGATTGTTGCTCCTGGCATATATTCCGAACTCAAGCGGCTTCACCGAGGGGATGGTAACCGCCTGCTCAAAATCGCCGGCCACATCGCCGAGCAGTTTCACATGAAGCACTTGCCCCGGAACGCCACCGGACGGGACACTCCCCACCGGACGGGCAAAATTACCGATATGAGTGCGATACAACGCCGCCCCATGTCCCCCATAGGAAGCATCACGCACCTGGATATAGTAGGTGCCATCTTCCGGAACAATGATGGAGGCAAAACCATCCTGACGAGTCAAAGCCCGATCATCACACGCAGCCAATTCAAAACGGCTCGAATTCATGATCGCGATATACGGATCGAAAAACGTTCCTCCCTGATAGTAGGTTCCCATGCGAAGCCCTTCGATTTCAGCGGTGAGTCGCTCTCCCTTTTTGGCTTTCACGGCGAAATAGTCAACATCCTCCCGATCAATGCGACCATGAACCGTCACATTATTTTCGACTAACTGAGGGGTCGTAAAATCGGTATTCGGCTCTTTCTCGTTAACAACCGGGTATGTTCCGACAAAGAAATTGACCAACCTGGAAATACCGGATTTCGTCCTGATGCGCAGGCGATGCGTTCCCAATGCAGCATTGGGGAGCACCTTCACCTTCGCGGTAATCTGGTTTCCCTTTTTATCTTTCGGGACGGTCAACTCGGAAAACTGAAGACCAGGCTCGTGACACAGGATTTCCACCGCATCATCCAGGCGGCTTCCACTGAAAGTGACGACAACCTCATCCCCCAGTTTGGCCCCGTAGGGTGTCACGGAATTCAATTGCGGATCAGTCGCACAAGCCTGCTCAGTCGCCAAATCCGAAAACAGAACCAGGCCACCGGCCAGACAAAACAGAAACGGCACAAAACGCGATTGCAAAGCCGATAACTGACTCCACATGAACAGCCCCCCTTTAGTTCACGGAGATGGTCGCGCCTGCCCGATCGCCTACCCGTTTCCCCAGGAAACCCCGCTCCACAGTGATTCACCGCTTCACAGGCAGGCCAAAACGGAACCAACAAAACACGACCATAAAGATCGAAATATCCAGTTCCCCTGCCGAAACACTCCAGCGATTCAGCAGGGGAGATTCGACAACAGCATCAGGCAAGAACGTCCTTGATGACTTTCCCGCCATTGACAATTTCAATGGGGCGATCACCAGGCGCCATGATTTCCTTGTCTGAATTGATTCCCATGGTGTGATAAACTGTCGCGAACAGATCCTGGCAGCCGACGGGATCTCTTTCCGGTTCGGTCGCGGTCGCATCAGAGGCACCATAAACGTAACCCCGCTTCACACCGCCCCCTGCCAGAACAACGCTGAACACCTTCGGCCAGTGATCTCGCCCGGCATCCTTGTTCATTTTGGGGGTTCGCCCGAATTCCGAGGAAACCATAATCAACGTGCTATCGAGCAAGCCTCGCTGATCCAGGTCCTTCACCAACTGGGAGAACGCCTGATCGAAGGCGGGCATCTGGCTTTTGAAACCAGCCACAATCCGACTGTGCATATCCCACCCACCGTAAGTCAGGTTGACCAACCGCACACCTGCTTCTACCAACCGGCGAGCCATCAGCATGCGTGCACCAGCTGTATTACGACCATAAGCATCCCGCAGTTTGGCATCTTCCTTGTTCAGATCAAACGCCTCACGTGCTTGCGGAGAGCTGATCAGCGAATAAGCCCGCTCGTAGAACGTATCCATTGCGGAAAGCTTGTCGGACTTTTCCAGTTTTTTGAAGTGATCGTTCACCGCCTCCAGTGCACTTCGACGAGTGGCAAAACGGGACTCATCAATACCCGCGTACATATTCAAGTCCCGCACTTTGAACCCGCTGTTGGCAGGATCAGAGCCCAAACTGAACGGAGCAAAGGAGGAACTGAGATAGCCCGTTCCCGCAAACTCGTTCGGCTGATTGGGAATGCAAACGTATGGAGGCAGATTGTTTCTCGGGCCAAACTGCTGACTGATAATCGTCCCGATACTCGGATACTTCAACGCAGGGCTGGGACGATACCCCGTGTACATGTTGTGGGTGCCCCGCTCATGAGCTGCCTCGCCGTGACTCATCGAATTGATGATGGTCAGCTTGTCGGCGACCTGGGCTGTCTTGGCTAGAGTCTCCCCAAACAGTTTTCCGGGAATCTTTGTTTTAACCTGTCTCATCTCGCCGCGATACTCGATCGGTGCGTACGGTTTCGGATCGAACGATTCCTGATGCGCCATTCCACCCGGCAGATAAATATGAATAATCGACTTGGCCGTTCCCTCGAAATTCGGGTAATCCTTCAAATCTGCCCGGGCAGACTCCAGGCGAAACAGGTCAGGCAGGGTCAACCCGGTTCCCGCGATCGCACCGACGGTCAGAAAACCACGTCGAGACAAACGGCGAAAAAATGCGGGATTACAACTGGTACTCTTTTTGTTCTTGTGCCCCATCAGAAACTCTCCCTGGTAAGAATAAGGATTGTCTTTACCTACAGGTAATACAACTTATTTATATGAAACGGTTCGACACAAAATTTCCTGCTACCAATCTTTTTTTCAAGATAAGGTCTCACCGATATTTTTTTGGGCAAACGACGTCCCGGCACGGCTGATCTGCTCTGACCACCGCAACCAGGATGAGATTCACAAAAGTTTTCGCACCGTTCGTAAACTTCAACCGTTGGTAGTACAAAAACCGCTAACAATTCTTGAAACAAAAATAAGCCGGAGTCCGGGGAAGGATTGAGGGTATGCTTTAAGGTGGGCTTCGACCGCCGTTCTCTACAGCAGGCCTGTGTTGTTTTCGTTGTTTTTCTGTGCTGGTAATAATATCGTCAGTACGCCAATCCTCCAAATACCAAACAACAGAATAAATCAATAAGAGCAAATGTCAACACCCATTTGATCGATAAACGGGAATGGGCGGGAATTCCCCACGGGCCGCCCGGATGTATACAAAAGATTCGCATTGCTCTTTTTCGTCTACATCTTTTCCTTCGTTTTCGGTCGTTTTCAGTATCTCCCGAGTACAAGAAGGCTATCTGACTGAATCTCGACTTCTCCCTCCGTTAATACTGGCACAACCGGTACTCGCCTCATATCTTGCGCAAACCAGTCTGCTTCTCGCCTGCCCCGTAGCACTTTTTCAGACCTCAAATTGAGGGTTATCTTTCTCTGGTTCGTGCTCCGTTTCGTGCTCCGATGTCGCACTATTTTTGTGTACCAACCCATTTGGGTGCATTAACCGAAAAATCAAGAGTAGAAAATGGAATGACTCAGGGGTAATCAATATGTTTCGCAGCACGATCTTCGCCTTACGAGCGGCCCTGCACAATAAAAAACTTCCCACACGGTTTCACATCGAGTTTCTGAAAGAGTTGGGAGAGATGTTCCTCAAACCAATGGGACATGGGGGTGACCATGAGGAAGCGTCCTCTTTTCCTGAGAGCGTTACGGGCTGCACCGAAAAATGCTTCCGCTCCTTTTTTGCGGGTGAAATAGGGAGGATTGACCACAACGAGGTCGAACCTTCCGGCACTATCCGCCTTGATCGCATCGGCTTGCACGATCTTCAATTGTTTCATTTGTTCCTGCGACAGATTTGATTCCGCATTTTTTCGAGTGCAATCGACCGCTCGGGCATTGCAATCGATAGCGGTCACTTTGACGTTCTTCCCACCTGCAAGAACCGCTGCAATTGCAACAACGCCGCTCCCGCAGCCTAAATC
>JALTOP010000366.1:10268-12902 GCA_027000105.1 Planctomycetaceae bacterium
AATCGAGAACATTCATTCCTGACTGCAAATCAAGCGTTTTGATCAACGCCCATGTTCCATCATCAATACTGCGGTGACTGAAAACGCCGGGGCGGGTCACGAAAGAAAGTTCCTGTTCTGAAATCCTGACCGGAAACTCTGCCTGGAACCGACGTACTCTTTTCAGTGGGGTTCTTTTCCTGGCCGAGTAGACGGTACCTGCTTCTCGAGGAGTGCGCGTAACCTTCGGAAACAGTTTGCTCATTTGCTCGTGCAACCATTTGTCGGTCGGATTGTTGATGGATGCGTACAAAACCCCATTCTGCACAAGTCGTTGATGAGCCTGCTGAAGTAGTTCACGAGTCAACTCTGCATTCCCCTGCTGAATGGTTGGCAAACAGATCGCCCCAAATTCCTGCTCCGGAAAATCGGAACTGCAAATAATACGTGGGACGCTATCCGCATCGCGCCAATACTCTCTCGCCAGTTCTGCATAACGCACATCCAGATAATGGCAAATCACCGTTGACTGGGGATTCTGATCAGCAAGAAAACCCGCCAATTGAGCCCGCCCCGTACTGACGCACAAAATTTTCGCAGCCCTGAGTGAAGATGTCTGCTCAATCAGCAGACGCTCCTCCGTTCGGGGAGGTATGTAGTCCAATTCTTCGATGAATTCCTGTTGGGCAGACCTTCTCCCTTTTCCGCGACTTTTCATAATCACCCGCCCGACCTTTGCACACCATTACACCATTAACAGATTGCAGACGTTACCAACAACAAACATTGCCAAGCAACAAACATTACCAACAAAACACGTTTCGAAATCAATCTGAAACGAGATTTCACTCCCCTTGTGTCTTCATCCATCTTCCCTTTCAGCTTCTCCTTCCCACCTTGCCAGAAACCGGCCAGGTGGCCTTTCAGGCCTTAAACTGGGCGGGGGGGGGGTTGTGATCCGTGTTCCGTTGCCGTACTAGACTGATGCACCAACCCCAAAATTAAGGTTGAAGATAAACGCAGGTAAAACAGCAAACCGGCATAAAAGCAGATAATCTGCGCGCTCTGAAGTTCTGTAACCGCTCTTTCCCGAAGATGCCGCGACATCCTCACATTGATAATCTTCAGCCTTTCACTCTGCGCTTGATGCGTTATGCTCTGCCGCGTTCTACTTTGTCGCGTACTGCTTTGTCACGTACTGCTTTGGCGCACAGAAAAAGCTGCCACAAGAACGCACTCGTGGCAGCCTGATTCAACTCAATAATCCACAGGCATCGCTGCCGGGATCGTACATCGTACTCGGACTGTTATCGCTACTGGATCAATGAACAAACAGAGACCGAATACTTGAAATTAACGTCGTTTGGCAGCTTCATCGACAGGATAATCGCAAGCGATATCGCATTGGTTATCGTCGCAATCGTCCGTGGTGTCTGCCCAAGCGGATCCGCGTGTGTAGGCAGCAAGCCCACCTGTGTAGGTCTTCTCTTTCGAGAAACCGGTGTAGTAGTAGGATTGATTGACATTACCAATTGCATCAGCAACGTCATTCAACTCCGCAACAACAGCGTGCTGCACTTCGCTCAGACCGACGATCAACCCAATCACCAGCAAAGTGGCGATCAGAACGAGTTCTGCTGAGACGACAAACCCAGCTTCATCATTCAACAATGCCTTCATCATCTAACGTTCTCCTTTTTCTCTAAACCTTCTTTATGTGGTGCGAAATACACCAGGACATGAAACGCATGATCTTTGTCACCGGCCTGTGCAAGACTCGATAAGTGCCGCGTCTTGGGAAATAACAAGAGAAAACGCGACCGCGAAACAGGCAAAAAACAGACAAAACCGACCGGCTATTCCACAACCGGAAGATGATAATACCCGTTCAATCCGATTAAAAGGTTTTTTTCGAAAAATCGTCACAATAATAAAAAAACACTTATCGGTCACTCCATCGGTTCAATTATCTGGACGGCATTCCCACCGTTACCCTCAAAATTCCCGTTCCCCCGACAATCGCCCCTCTCATAATCTGCAAAACTCAGCTTCCTGTTTTTCGCACTTGTTTTCGCAATCGAGTGCAGATCGTAACAGCACGCAAAAAGAGAGCGAATCTCAGAAAAACCTGATAATGAACAGATACACTCTTGACTGCATGTGCACATATTCGCTATTGGTAACTCTGGTAATTCTGAAAAATTTTCCCTCGATACCCAATTCAGCGGGAACTATCAGCCGGACAAGAACGTTAAACTGGAACGGGGCGATCGAGGGACATATCCAGAGACGGGCAGTGACAAATGGCCAGGAAAAAGAGGAAGAAAAAAAAGCAGGCGAGTGTCGATACGACCCAATTGGTGAAGGGGGGACTCGTTTGTGCCGGGGTTGTGGCAGTCATCTATTTTTTCAACAGTTTGGGAGGCAGTGCTCCCTCAAGTACGACTGTCTCTCTTGTTGCCCCGCAAGGAGGTGGGCAAAACGTCCATCAGAACGTCCATCAGATAGAGCCCATTCAACAGACCCAGCAACCAGCGAAGCAGCAAGTCCCAATTCAAGATTCGGATCAATCGGCATCCGGGCAGGGAGCCCCCAAACTGACACCGGCCGACGTCAGTCGGGATGCGGAAATGATCGCAAATATCTTTGCTGACA
>JALTOP010000367.1 GCA_027000105.1 Planctomycetaceae bacterium
CCTCTCCCTACAAATTGGTCGATGAGTGCATCATCGATTGATTCCGCCGGGTGCTTTGGTTGGTGGTTTGTGTATTGCCATTGTGGCGGGGTGGCCAATACCGGACGTCTGGCGCCGTTCCGCTTGCAATTTCTGGCCGTTGCGAGAAGATAATCTCACGCAAAAACGCGAAGATGCAGAGGAAAGCGAAAGTTAGTGAGAGAGGTAAGCTGAATGTTCCAAAATTGTTTTATTCGTTCTCACTCAGATGGGAACCCGGTACGGAAAACTTTCGGCGTCATTACACAGTATGAAGACAGTGTCGGGGTTATGTATCCCGGATCAGGACGACCACGGATCTGGCCTGAACCTTGTAGCTGGATTGTACCAGCAGAGCGCGGTCGGTGACGTCGCAGATGTCGAGTGGTGAATCGAGCGAGGTATCGATAACCCGTTTCCAGTGGAGGTTGGTGCCTCGATAGATACCGAATTCGATTTCGTGATCGCTGCCGTTGATCATCACGTACAAATCGTGGCAGTTCATGGAAGTCCCGATAATACAAAAGGCGAGCGTTTGTGAATCGGGGCCCATTTCGCAGGGGCCGTGTGGGCCGTGCCATTTCACTTCGTTTCGCCAAAAATGCGATCGGCAAATCGATGGATGTTCTTTCCGGAACGCGATCATCAATTTGACGAAGCGGAAGACGTCCTCATTCTGCTTCAGGCGGTTCCAGTCGAGCCAACTTGTTTCGTTATCCTGATTGTAGGCGTTGTTGTTGCCCTGCTGGGACTGGAGAAATTCATCCCCCATGCGAAACATGGGCGAGCCGTTGGAAAGCATCAACAAGGCGAAGAAATTTTTCACCTGCTGTTTGCGCAGGCGCACCACTTCCGGCGGGGCGTACAGCTCCCCTTCATAGCCGCAGTTCCATTTGAATTCGTGAGTGCCGTCCCTGTTTTCCTCGCCGTTGGCCCAGTTGTATTTTCCTTCGTAGGTCACCAGATCGTACATTGTCGAACCATCGTGCGAAGTGATGTAGTTGATCGACTGCCACGGGCGACAGGAAAATTCGAGCGAGTCGGGAAAGAGATCGGCACTGCCGTAAAGTCGCGTCATCAATTCGGCGATCATTCCCGGTTCCCCGCTGATGAAACGCTGGATGGCGTCACGGTAGCGGCCATTCCACTGCATCCACAACCAGCCGGAAAAGGTATGTCCCAATTGATAGGTGCCAGCGGCGTCCCACGGTTCTGCGATGAGCCGCACGTTCAAAAAATCTTCCGCGGTGACAATTTGCGAGAAGATGGGTGTTTGATTTGGCGAGATCGAACCATCGCTTTTGCGGGCGAAGATGGAAGCCAAATCGAAACGAAAACCATCAACGTGCATTTCGTCTCGCCAGTATTTGAGAGATTCGATAATCAATTTCTGACTGGCGAGTGTGTTGGCATCGAGCGTGTTGCCGCAACCGCTGTAATTGGCGTATGTTTTGTGCCCCTGTTCGTCTTTGCGATACGGATCGGACATATAATAGATTTCGTTGCCAATCCCCTTGAAGCTGTAATTGGGACCGCGGTCGTCTCCTTCGCACGTATGGTTGTAGACGACATCGAGAATGACTTCGATCCCCGCGTTGTGCAATTCACGAACCATTTCGCGGAATTCATTCCGCTCGGCTGCGTGTTCCTGGCTGGCAGCGTAATCCCCATGAGGTGAGAAAAAATTGAGCGGCATGTAGCCCCAGTAATTCCCCTCCTGCGGGTCGTACTGAAACACGGGCATCAATTCGACAGCGGTAATGCCGAGTTCGCGCAGATACGGGATCTTCTCGACGACTCCCGCGTACGTTCCACGTTTGTTCTGTTTGACCCCCGAACTTTCATGCTTCGTAAAACCTTTCACGTGCATTTCATAAATGACGAAATCCTGATCGTGCCGGACAAATTGATCTCCCTGCCAATCAAACACTCCGTCGGCATCCAGCACGCCCAACGGTGCCTTGCCTGCGTTCGAACCGGGTTTCATAGCCGATTCACGATCGAAAATTTTTGGGAAATGGACTGCTTTTGCGTAGGGATCGAGGAGAATTTTATCGGGATCGAATCGATGGAACCGTTGCTCTGTCGCGGGTGGTCCATCGACCTGATAGGCGTAATAGACAGCATGAGGTGCCCTGTCATGCGGAATTCGGCAATGCCAGACCGGGCCGGACTTGTTCAGGAAATGGTCGAATTCATGTTCATAAATCGGATAGGCATCGTCATCTTTCGAAAACAGCAGTAGCACAACGCGCGTTGCATCCCGTGAATAAAGCACGAAGTTCCATGCCTGCTCACTTTCAATCCAGGTTGCACCGGGGGGATCGAGCCAGCCTTCTGTTTTATGCCAGTTTTTCATTTGTTGGAACACGCCCGCGGAAAGGATAGCTGAAAACAGGAAAAGCGACCGGCAATATTGGGTGCTTTTTCCTGTCAAAGAATGACGCCGGGTTCCTACGATATCAATTCGATCAATTAAGTTCCACTACTCGCTTGCCTCGCTGCTGCCTGTTCGCCATGATGAAAGTAGAGTAAGTTGTTTTGCGCTTTCTGTTGAATTTGTCAGAGGGATTACTGTTTGAGGGATCATGGTGATGAGATTTCCTGTTGCATTAGGCCTGGCGTTTGTGTGTCTGTTTTCCCCTGCCCTTTCAAACGGAGACGACAAGGCCAGCACTGCTGATCTTCCCAATATTTTGTGGATCACCAGTGAAGACAACGGGCCGGAACTTGGCTGTTACGGGGACGAATATGCGACCTCTCCCAATATCGATGCGCTCGCCAAGATCGGCATGAAGTATCGCTACTGCTGGTCGAACGCGCCGGTTTGTGCCCCTGCGAGAACAACCATCATTTCCGGAATGTACCCGACCAGTCTGGGAGCGGAGCATATGCGTTGTTATGTGCCGATGCCTGCGGGGATCAAAATGTATCCGCAATATCTTCGGGAAGCCGGCTACTATTGCACCAACAACAGCAAGGAAGATTACAATTTGCTCAAGCCGGGAAAGGTATGGGATGTTTCAAGCAGGAAGGCCCATTGGAAAAACCGACCGAAAGGAAAACCGTTCTTCGCGATATTCAATCACACGATCAGTCATGAAAGCAAATTGCGAGTCCGTCCGCATACCGCGATTCACGATCCTGCGGGAGTTCGTGTTCCCGCCTATCATCCCGATACACCGGAAGTCCGGCAAGATTGGGCACAGTATTACGACACCGTAACCGCGATGGACAGGAAAGTCGGCCAGAACATTGCCGAGTTGAAAAAAGCGGGATTGCTGGAAGAAACGATCATCTTCTATTACGGGGATCACGGTTCGGGAATGCCTCGCCATAAACGCTGGCCCTATAATTCCGGTCTGCATGTTCCGCTGATTGTCTACTTCCCTCCGAAATACCGACACCTGGCTCCTCCCGAGTACAAACCGGGCGGTAGTTCGGATCGGCTGGTCAGTTTTGTCGATCTGGCTCCAAC
>JALTOP010000368.1 GCA_027000105.1 Planctomycetaceae bacterium
CTCATCGACCGCGCTGGCGATTGTTCTTCGGCAAGTTGGCCCCGTGATTCTGTTCTGGCCGATCGGAGTCCTTCTGGGACGCATCTTCAACACACTGGATGCCTTCAATGCATCAGAACCAGATAAAACAGGCGAAAAGGAAAATTCAGCGGCGGTGTATTCGTTCGCTTTCAGATTGGCATTGCTTGCCTGCTTTATCTGCGGGGTTCTGCTGGCCAGGTGGGGAGTTTTACAGTTCGGGGTACCGTTTGTCCTGGCAGTCGGAGTGTTGTTTCTTGCGGTCGCATCGATATTTTTCGAGTATTTTGGTTCGGTTTCTTTGCGGGCTTCGACGCCTTCAGGATCTTCCCGTCTCCGTCTGCTCGGTTTGTGTGCCATCTGTCTGATGAGTCTGGGGCTTGGTTCACTCTACCAACCAGCCGAGGCGACCCATGCACTGTTTTCGTCACACGCTTTTAACGCCTGGAGAAACGGAACGAGCTTTCGCCAGCTTTGCGGTATTGATGATGGTCGCTTGCTCGCTGTGCAGGAAACACCGCAGGGAACGCTGACATTGTGGAAACATCAGGGGGAACATATCCAATTACGCAGAGACGGTATCCCGCTTGGGCGAATCAGTAAAGATGACGAATTGGTTCCACAACCGACAGGAGAACTGCTCAGTTCTGCCCTTCCGCTATCGATTCATCGAGCTCCCAGGAAAATCCTGCATCTGGGAATGGAAAGCGGCCTGGCCGTTCAGGTTTCGCTTGAATTCCCGGTATTCAATGTTGTCTGTGTTGAGACGGATTCCGGAATACTGGAACAGGCGAAAACGGGCGAACTCTCGCCTGTTCTCAAAAGTGTCGTTGATGACCAGCGTCTGCATTTGAAGACGGCTTCCCCATCGCTGACCGTTCGGTCGATGAATGAAAAATTTGATGTGGTCATCGATTCCCCGGGACATTCAGCCGTCTATGCCAATGCAGCCGAATACAGTCTTCAGCACTATCGACACATTGCCCGCTTGCTCGACGATCATGGGTTGTATTGCCAACGGTTTACCTACAGCGATTATGGCCCGCTTGCCCTGGCCGAAGTTTCGAAAACAATTCGCAGAGCATTCGGTTACGTGACCGCTTTCGACACCGCACCTGGCGAAATGCTTTTTGTGGCTGCTCGAAGTCAGGATGATATTCTTTCCGAAGGTTTGATCACCAGAATTTCGTCTCCGCAGACACGCCGGATTCTGGCTCGAATCGGCTGGGACTGGTCTGTGGCGATGAACCTGGGACATTTCGATATCGACCAGATCGATTCGCTGAAACATGCCGGAACGATTACGCCCTGGCAGGGAACCGGCTCGTTTGGTCTCTCTGTTGAGATGATGCGCTGGGGGACAAAATGGAACGATATCCGGCAAGCTCTGGCGAGTCATTCACAACGCCTGTTGAATCATTATGAAGAAGACAAGCAGACGGACGAAATACTGCGTCGGCTGTCCGATGTGACCGCCTGTCGCCAAATTATCCGCGAACATCCCGATCAATTCTGGGTGTACCGCAAGACGGTCAAACAGAGGCTGATCGAGAAGCCGCGCTCTGTCATTCTTCCCGTAAAAGGAGAGGGGCTGCAACGAAAAATGCACCCTGAAGACAAGCGACGACTTGACTATTTCGAGGCACTCGGTTCGATCAACAGAAAAGATCGGTTCACCCCGGCAGACCTGGAACGGATCGCCCGCTTCGCCTACCCTTACGATCCGCTCATCAGTTACTACATTCATCCGGAACTGGCCAAACTGTATCAGCGATGCACGCCAGCTGATCCAGATGCCGAATTGCGGGAGTTGCTGCACACCATCTATTACAGCAACACCAGCCAGCGTTCCGTTCGTAACATCCATCGTTCGCTGGAAGTGCTGACAACAGCCAACCTGTCGATGAGTCAGGCGGATCAATACGATCACATCAACACCCTTCTGGAAATTCTGAAACAGCGCTGGATTACCAGAAAAGTCGAACAGGGGATCTCCCAGGCGGTGACACTGATCGACCTGAAAAATTCACTGGCCTGCGTAGAAAAAGGCCTGAATAAAATGGCTCAACTAGCACAAGCGGCAGGAGTGGATGAGGAGACAGCTGCCATTCGCCGGGAAGAACTGGACCATTCTCTGCGTAGAATGTTGCGCAGTTATCGGGCGGAAACAATGGTCAAAAGCACGCGTGCCAAATATCCACAACCCAACCCGGAGAAATCAGAGCCCGCCGGAAAATAGAAGAACGGTCATTCAAGCTGTCTCTCTCATAGCGTTCTGCCGTATTGCTCTCCCATGGCGATCATACCGATCACCCATGTCGCTCAACCTTCCAATGATGACAATTTTCTCCTGCCCCAGTTCCGTTCGGACGGAATGGCGATTCTCTGTTAAACTTTGTCGTCTGGGGACATTACGGAGTTCCCGTGAACTTTGTGGGGGCGCTGTTATCGAATCTGATATTGTGACCGCGGATTCACAGAGAAGTTCGACCCGAGTTGATTTTAAGTGGTAGGTTTTCCTGACAGCTGACAAGCTCGTCCCATCAGGAATCTCGTACCCTCAGTAATCAGCGATCAGTAATCAACGAACTGACCGACTCGGAGCGAATAGATGAAAAATATACTTGCGAAGTTACCCCTTGCCGGCCTGTCTCTACTGGCAGTAACGATGATGCCACACAGTTCATGGGCAGAATGTCCCTGTTCCAAAGGAGCATCCCCTGTTTCCCCGCATATAAAACAGGCAATCCCTCAACGGATGATGCCGCAGCAGATGATGCCGCAGCAGATGGCACCACGCGGCCCGCTGGTTTCACCACCGCAAATCTCGGCGGCCACACCGCCGGGAACAATCGGACAAACCTACTATCGGGCAAGTCGGGAGGTTCCTGCTGACAAGCACCCTCGCATTGCCATGGTCGATATCATTGCACCAGGGGCTACGGAAGTTGCTCTCTACAACATCAATCCCCACCGTGAAGAAGACGCAGTTGATGGCTTCGAAAATATGTTGACCAACGGACTTTGGCAATTTGAAACCAAGCCTCTTATTCCCGGTGTTCCTCACATTTACAAGGCCGTTTTCAAGTTTTCCGATGCTCCAGGTGCCCCCGAAACAGTTCGATATGTTCGTCTGATTCCGGGCAGGATTGTGTCGCTTACCTATTGATTGGAGCCGTTCAATGTTGGAGAATGGTTACGGTTGACACATTCACTTTCACTACAAAGGAATCGCGATGAAAATTTCAGGTACCCGGTCACGGATTTCACAATTCTGTATTGCTGCATTATTCTTGTGCACGATGACAGTTGGCACACGGACAAGCGTTGCAGCGGATGACGGCAGATTGTCAGCCATTGGCGGTCTTTCTGCAGCCCACATGTACACAAGCTATATTGCCATTGGTGCAATCGGAGACGCTTTCGGCAATGAGGTTTACGACACGGAACGTGTCCAGGAGTTGATGAAAGGCATGGTCGGCATGCTGGACACACTGAAGAAGCAATTATTGCTTGTTCAGGAAAATTGCGAGGACAAGGCCGATCAGGAATACATCGACGAAACCATCCAGATCTATACGCTGCTGCAGGAAGAAGCCCGCCAGCTTTCCAAGTATTCCGAATCGACAAACAAAGCAGATTATCGAGCCTACGAAAAAGCACGCACAACCGTTTGGCCGCGTATCGAAAAACTTCTTGGATTGGATGACTGATTGAACTGCTCGCCCAATTTGGTCATTCAGGCTTTCCGTTTTTTGTCATAACTGAAAACGACCGAGGCTTGATGGACAAGACTGGCGGCGAAGTCGCCTGACGAGAGAATAAACCAAAAGGCCCTGTCCATTTTTTTGGACGGGGCTTTTTGGTTTGCCGCTCTGTTTATTCTCTGTCTCATTATCCGCTGTCTCGGTTATTCTGCGTATCAGAAACCGTATCGGAAACCGAAACAGCGATCCTGAATGAATCAACCTGCCGATTCACATACACCTCAACTTCGGACAGAATCGGCAGGAGACTATTCTGCAGACCGCGTTACAAACCGCACTACTGAAAGAACCCGAATGTGGTAAAACGGACGATAAAGCATTAACGAGTAACCGGAGCGTCGCGGTCAATTGGTTCTTTGGCGAAGTTCCGGGCAAGCCAGTTGAGCAGTTCTTTTTCGGGAGAACCATCTTCAAGTTCACTTTCAACCTCACGGCAAAAACTGGTTGTCGTTGATGGTTCTGTTGGCTCGTCGAATCCTGATTGTCGTTGAATGAGGTAGTTGGGACGGGCACGAACCTGGTCGTAAATGCGAGCAGCGTATTCGCCCAAAATGGCAATCCCCAATGAATTGATGGCACCGAACAATGAGACAACCATCGTTGTCGAAGTCCAGCCGGGAATGGCCATTCCCGTAATCAGCTTGTGGTACATTGCAAACCCGGCGAGAGAGGCGCTGAACAGTAATGAGATCATACCGATCAGGTAGAACATCGTCAGCGGAACATTGGAAAATGAGAAAATGGCTGTCTTGGCAAGTCGGAAAAGCCCCAACAGCGAGACGCGTGGCGTTTCATCGTAACGGGCCAGTCGCTCCACTTCGATGCCGAGTTGGCGATATCCGACCCAACTGCGCAAACCGGGAAAATAGCGATCACGCTCGGGAAGTTCGTTCAGCCGGTTCAAGGCTTCCCGGTCGAGTAAACTGAAATTGCCCGCATCCAGGGGAATTTCGACAGAAGCAATCGCATTCAAAACACGATAGAAACCGGTAAACAGAAAGCATTTCCAGGCCGCTTCTTTTCTTTCCGTCCGTTTCGCATAAACGATATCGTAGCCCCGCTGCCAGGCATCGAGAAACCTGCCCAGAGCCGCTGGATCGTCCTGAAGATCCGCATCCATGACGATAATGGCATCGCCACGAGCCTGTTCCAGGCCGGCCTGTACTGCCGCCTGGTGACCATAATTCCGTGAGAAATGGATAACGCGAACTTCCTCGTGTGCCCGGGTCATGGCGTCCAGAAGAATCGCACTTCCATCGTTGGAACCGTCATTGACAAAAACGATCTCCAGCCGGGAAACCTTTTGTTCGAGCGATTGCTTAATACGCTCGATCAACGGCACGATTGCGTTGCATTCGTTGTAAACGGGTAACACAACGGAAACGAACGGTTTTTTCCGTTGTCGTCGCATTTGTTGCCGCATTTCGAATTCTTCAAGCCCCGGCATGTGATACCCCGCTCGATTTACGAAACAGCCCGGCAATCGAAAGTCCGCAAGGAATCTGCAGATAGTTTGCCAGAGAGCGTTCGGCGTCAGCACACCTGATCAGGAATCGATTCATCCAATCAGAAACTGCGGGAAATTCTGCGGAACGGGATTGCGGCCGGATTTTTTGCCAGGTTCGGATTCCCAGCGCGGCGGGCAGAGTAAAAGAATTCCAATGAGTGATTTTCAGAACTTCAAAACCACTCCGGGCTGTCTGTTTCAGCAACTGTTTTTTGGTGTATCTTCGATAATGCCCCAAGGCGCGGTCCCAGTCGCCGTACAGCCATTGGTAGGCAGGGACTGTCAATACGAGAAGACCATTCTGTTTCAGAACGTTTGCAGCGTGTTTCAGAACCTGTTCGGGAGATTGAACATGTTCGATCACATCCAGCATGACAACGGCATCGGCTGTCTGTTTTTCAAATGGCCACGTCCGGTGCAAATCGTGAACTTGCACATTTTCGATTCCCCGCTCTTTTCCGTAGGCGACCGCTTCGGGCATGATATCGAGACCGGCTACCTGATAGCCCCGCTGTTGGAAGGCAAGCAGATTTCCAGCCGAACCGATTCCCCCTTCAATCACCAGTCCGGGAGCCGGAGCGAATTGATCGAGCCAGCGGCTAATCAAACGCCGTTTTGAAACATGCCACCAGTAGGATTGTTCCAAAACAGATAGTTCGTGCAAATGTGCCACTTCCATCGAATCTCAATCCCCATTTTCGCAATCCGTCGGATCTTCCCAATCGATCCCCCAGCGTGGCTGCTTCATTCTGATAGCCGTAACCAAACTGATATTTTTCTAAAATTTACGAGCCGTTCGCAAACTTTTACCGTTGGTAATACAGATTCCTTCGCTCCGTCAACCAGTTCCGTCATCTGCATGATGCCAAAATGCAACACGCCCTGTTTAAGACTTAGCTCTCATGCCGCGTTTGAGGCGTACGAAAACACGACGAAACGGGAGAATGAAAGCTCAACATGAGCAGTTGTGACGATTGTATCGGTGAATCTTCTTTGCAGTTGTGCAGATGCTCTTTTGCAACGTCTTGTAACATCAGGAGAACCGGGTCTTGAGCTACTTTCTATTGGGGGCTCACTTTCTTAGGGCATTCTTGTCAAATGCATCAGGGAAGGTATCGGAAGGCACCGGAAGACATCGAGGAGGGAGACATTTTGCAAACGCGGTTGACCATTCGAAAAATATTGGAATCTCCCTTTTTACCGGGGGGATTATTGGCCGCTTTGATGATTCAGAGTTTGCCTCTGATGCTTTGTATGCCATTGACAGCCGATGCCGTGCTCTACGATCTACAGGCCAAAACCGCCTTACAGGGCGGCCTGCTTTACCGTGATATCGTGGAGCCGAACCTTCCGGGAATTGTCTGGCTGCATATGATCATCCGTTCGATTTTCGGGTGGTCGGTTCAGGCATTGAGACTCGTCGATCTGACTTTCATCACCGCGATTATCCTGCTTCTCGTCTTTTGGCAGCGTGCCGATTCGGTATCGAATGAAAAATACTCCCGAAGTGAATCGATATTTTTGGCCTTCATTCTGTTCTGGTTTTACTTTGGAACTTCCGAATGGTGTCATTGCCAACGTGATGTCTGGATGCTGCTCCCTGCACTGGTTGCGCTCTACCTGCGGCGGTATCAAATCGAACGCCTTCTTCTCTCGCCCCCAAAAAGAAGAACTCTTTTCCAGTGGAGCATGCTGGAGGGGATCGTCTGGGCGGTCGGTTTCTGGATCAAACCATTTATTGCAATTCCCGCGCTCGCTGTGTTGGCCGTTGGAATCACCATGATCTGTAAAAGGAAAGGGCGATGTCTGAAGCGGGCCGGTGTACCGATTCTTTTCGATCTCTCCGGTCTGTTGGCAGGTGGATTGCTGATCGGTTCACTCGGTATCGCCTGGCTATTGAGAACCGGTGCCTGGCCCTATTTTCTGGAGATGCTGTTGCAATGGAATCCAACATATTTTGAAGCAGGTTCCGAACGCTGGACATGGGATCGACTAGGACGGGAACAACTGCGATTCATGCCCTTCAGTCTGTTTCATTTGTTGGCAATTCCGTTGGCCATCGCTCAAATTGGAAAGATGCTTTTCTCCAACAGAACGACCAACAACCGGAAAACGACTAACAATCAGACAGGAAACAACCGGGCGACGAACAGAAACGAAATATCAGTGCCTCTGCTGAGCGGGATGTATGTGGGCTGGTTGCTTCAATCTTTCACGATGCAGCATCTGTTCGATTACGTGCATGTGCCGGAAATACTTCTGGGAATGACTCTCGTTGTCCGACAGGCAAAAAATATGATCAGCGGTTTGCTCGCCACTTCTTCAACCGTCAACAGGGAAAGTTCCTTCAGAACAATTTATGTTGGTACCGCCTGCTTTCTGGTATTCGCCGCCTGGATGACCAACCCGGCGACCAAATGGAGTCGTACCCGATACTGGAAAACCTGTCTGACACAGGGGAGCACTCCCGAGGTAAAAATGGCTCTGCAACATTTCAGCCTGCCGAATTGGATTGAACTGCAGCCGGCGTTGGAATATTTGCGCCAGTTGAACCTGCATGATCAGGAATTGACAGTTCACAATGTCCACCTGGTACACGCTTACCGCGAGTTGAACCTGAAACCATCGACCCGTTTTGTTTATCTGGATGTGTTGACGCGGATATTCTATCGGGATCACGCAAAGGAGATCGTCCATGAATTGGATCATTCCGGCCATCGCTATGTTTTAAGCGGTTTGGTCGAAAACGGGATGCCCCCACGGAATTTTGCCAGTGAGAATCAAACTCCCTCGACATCGCTGCCAACTGCATTCCCCAGCGAACATTTAAGTGAATTTCCGTACCATTTCCCTGTTGTTTTTCGTTCTGGACAGTATGTTGTTCACCGTGTTGATAAATCAGTGGCTCCTCTCAATGCGTCATTCATGCCGTTAACGCTGAAAACAAAGGCGAACAAACAGGAAACGCCCTGATAGCCAAGCCTTATTGATCCTATTTTTCGGCTTTACGTACTTTATGGTTGATTTTGAAAAACAATGCGTATAATCGGGATAATCAATACAGGCTTCACAGTTTGCCACAACAACAGATGGAAAATTGGTTATTGGTTGTTTTTGTGGTACGCACCTCCGGGCAGAGGGTAATAAACTGTGGTTGTGTCAAGATTTATTCACAGATCGATCACGTTCCGATTGTCTTGACAGACTGCAGGAAAGACAGGGCAGATCCATCTCTTTTCGATCATCGATGAAAAATGCCATGAGTACACTCTCGCCGCTTCCTTTTGAATTGGAAAAAGTCCCCTCAAGGGCCCGGGTTTCTCCGGGCCCGCTGGCAGATGTTCATGAATATTCGCACTGCGACGAAGTCATTCACGAAAAGCCTGCGCTTGAAGCGGAATGGATTAGCCGACTTCATCTGAAAATTCCCCGCAGCAACGTACATTGCCTCTCTCCCACAACACGCTTTGCCAAGCGGACTCTGGACATCGTCGTTGCGACCGGTCTGCTGCTCCTTTTATGGCCCGTGATGCTTCTGACTGCCATCGCGGTCAAACTGACTTCGCCAGGTCCTGTCATCTTCAAACAGACTCGAGTGGGGCTGAATCTGCGCAAAAAGAAAACGGATCGCAGGAAGAAAAATATCGGGCCGCCTCCGGGCGAAGTGGAAAGACGCCGCATCGAAAATGATCGCCGCAATGAGTACAAATATGGCAAGGAATTTACGTTGTACAAGTTTCGTACCATGCGGAACGATGCCGAGCGAAATGGAGCCCAGTTTGCCGTCAAAGGGGATTCCCGTGTAACGCCGATCGGTCGTTTTTTGAGAAAAACCCGAATCGACGAACTTCCACAGCTTTGGAATGTCCTTAAGGGTGAAATGTCAATGGTTGGCCCTCGCCCTGAACGACCGGAATTCATCGAGCATCTTTCCAAGGAAATTCCCGATTATATCCAAAGGCTTGGCCTCAAACCCGGATTGACCGGACTGGCTCAAGTTGAAAACGGTTACGATAACGATATCGACAGTTTCCGTAGAAAGGTCACTTATGACCTGCTCTACCTGCAAAACTGCTGTCTCTGGAACGACATCAAAGTGCTTATCAGAACTATCCGGGTTGTCCTGACCGGCAGCGGCGCTCTCTAATGCTGCGAGCGGACGAGACAAAGGCCGTGAAGAAGTAGCGTGGTACTGAGACTGGCTACCTCAGTTGTCAATTGCCTCGGTGGGATGACCGTTGACGGTTATCCGGTTAACCGCGACTCGTTGCGCCCCGGTTGCAATAATGCCTCAGGCGGACTTGTCAGAATCGGGGAAACAACCTAGAATGCGGCCCGAGTGGTTCAGCTTCTCTGACCATTTGCATACTGAATGAAGCCCGATGGTGTAACGGTAGCACAACGGATTTTGATTCCGTTAGTTTGGGTTCGAATCCCGGTCGGGCTACTTGGCAAGTTGCTGGAATTATTTTCAGCAACTTTTTTGTTTCATATTTCAAGATGTCACATGAACGCACCTCTCTCCAGGCATCGTCCGGTCATGCTTCGAGAGACGTTGCGCGAGCTGGAATTGCAACCGGAGCTGACGGTTGTCGATGGAACTGTCGGGGCAGCTGGTCACGCAGTGGAAATACTGTCTCGGATCTTGCCCGGGGGAAGGCTGATCGGTCTGGATCGCGATGTCGGGATGCTCCAACGAGCCGCACGAAGATTCCGAAAGACTCATCCAGAGAATCTGCTTGCCGATCATCTCGTTTTGAGACAGTCTTCCTACGCAGAACTTGATACCGTTTTGCAGGCACACGGTATCGAAACGGTTGACCGCATTCTCGTGGATCTCGGCCTTTCTTCAGACCAGCTGGCCGATCAGCAGCGAGGATTCGGCTTCCAGCAAGAGGGCGTTCTCGATATGCGGTTCGATACCAATCAGGGATCGCCGATCCATTGCTGGCTCAATCGGGCTTCGGTTGAAGAAATTACAACCGTTCTGGATCAATATGGGGAAGACCCTTTGTCCGGCCAGATTGCACAAGCAGTCGTTGAAATGAGACGCAAAGAAAAAATCGAAACAGCTTCCCAACTAACTCAGCTTATCGAAAGTGTCGCTTCCGGACGAGGAAAAAAAGGAACGAAAACGCACCCGGCGACACGGGTTTTTCAGGCATTGAGAATTCAGGCAAATTCGGAACTTGAACACCTGAAAAGGTTTATGGCGAAAACAGCCCCGCAGTCTCTTGCTCCGGACGGACGGGTTGCTGTCATCACTTTTCATTCCCTGGAAGATCGGATTGTCAAAAAAATGTTACAGGATCGCGCCGTCTGGAAGTCGAGTTCCAACAAGCCGATCCTTCCCACTGCCCTGGAACGCAAGATGAATCCGAGGTCTCGATCTGCAAAATTGAGAATCGGTATTCGCGCCGATTGAATAATTCGTCATATTTCCGTCTTCGAAGGAAATTTCACTCAAGTTTTCGAAAAGTAGTTTCTTCACTCTCCTGCCAATCCTGAATAAAGCCCTCCGTTCTGTCGGGATTCTGTCTGACAAATGGTCGAGTTTTTCGAAATCGGCTTAAATTCCTGAATTTTGCAGTCGGTTCCTGTAGACCGAACAGACCTGTTCGGAACGGTAACGGGCCTGATCGTGAACCTGAGCGAAATTCTGTTCCTGTCTCTGTTCAACTGACGGTAGAAGTTTGCGGACGACTATCAGAATGAACCGGTCGTGCCGGACTCATATCGAATGAAACTTGTTCACACTTTTAAGCGTTTTCTACGTTTCAACAGATCCGAATACTGTTCGGTGGAGTTCACCCATGCCTAAAGAAACAAAATTCACCATTGCGTTAATGCTTCTTTTAGCAGTCGCTTTCGGCTTTATTGTCTGGCAGCGGGTTTCCAGTCAGGGAGATCTACTTGCCGCCCTGAAGGAGAAAGCGAAAAAAGTCGTGGGAAACGAGCAACCCGAAATAAAACAGACAGCTGATCAACAGGAAGAGACGGTCAAAAACGTCTCGACTCGACAGAATGAACCGCGAAAATTGCCTGTCGATCCGGAGCAGACAGCTCAGGTTCAGGAAATTCCATTCAATCCGGCGGAACACCAACATGGGCATCAGCACAAAACCGAACCGCCAGCTAACCCCTTCGCTCAAAACGAGAAAACAAACGCGGCCCAAAAACCGCCTCGCGATCTGTTTGCGGAACCGGTTGCCCAGAATAATCCCCCCCAACAGAATCCGTTCACTCCCTGGACTGGCTCAGATTCCCCAAAACAGGAGCAATCTCACAAGCATTCCGGCTTTGGTAATTCTGGCCCCGGCAATACAAATCCTGCAAAAACTAATACAAATACAAAACCGATCAACGCCTTTCCGGTTTCTCAAACCCGTACAAAGGTAGAACAGAAAACGCCATCTAATCCTTTTGAGCAGCAATCGCCAGTACAATCTCGGCAGGAAGCTCCCAAGCCGAATCCGTTTGCACATGACCACAACCACTCCAAACCGAAAACCGGGCAAAATACTCCTTTTAATCCATTTGATACAAACACAAAAACAAACACGAACAACGCGAACGTGAAACAGCAAACCGGTCGCGCAACAGTATCCGCCGGGCAGCCCTCTCCCGGTAACCCGTTTGATCCCTTCAGTCCGGTCCAGCAGGCAGGACAGAGGGAACCTCATTCGCATCCACCAGTCCAACAAACCGCTCAGCAGAACGCCCAACAACCTTTCGACCCGTTTGGCTCTGTTTCCATTCCGGATTCCATTCCGGAAACGAAGCCCAAAGATCAACCTTCGTTTGATCAATTCGCTCCGCCAAAACAATCTTCCAGGCAGATGGCTCCTGCGCCCTCTTTCCAGCAGAACGCATCGCATCCCGAGCGGCATCATCACGAAACGCCTTTCGATCCCTTCGGCCCCTCTCAAAAAAGTCCTGCCCCACAAAAACGGCAGGAGCCACCGGTCATCCAGAAGGGGCCGACTCGGGTTTACACGGTAAAGCCGGATGAAAGCTACTGGACCATTTCCAAAACTGTTTACGGAACGGTTCGCTATTTTCAGGCTCTGGAGCAGCATAACCGGCCGCGCATCGCATCGGCCAAAAAATTGCGTCCGGGAATGAAAGTTTTGGTTCCCGAGGAGAAATACCTGCTTGCCAAGTACAGCAAGTTGATCCCGGGCGCAAAAAAAACAACAGCCTCCAACCAATCGGAAAGTGTTACCGAAGGGCTCTATTTTACTCCATCGGGACAGCCGATGTTCCGTGTCGGGCCGGAAGATACGCTAAGCGATATCGCTCATAAACATTTGGGTCGCACAACCCGCTGGGTCGAGATTTACAACCTGAACAGGGATCGCATTAAAACCCCTGATCGCCTTAAAATCGGCACTGTTCTGCGTCTTCCGGCTGATGCCAGCCGAATTGCCCTTGCCCCCGAGGCGACCACCAGACGATAAGACTCATGAAGCGGCAGAGATCTTCATGAGGGGACGGGATGGTTGGGCGATTTTTACTGATTGCATCATTACTGACGGGAATCACTCTGATCGCCATCGAATACG
>JALTOP010000369.1 GCA_027000105.1 Planctomycetaceae bacterium
GCCAACATTCGCATCAGTCCAACGATGAATTTCATCAAAGAGTCCACTTCTGTTTTGAAGGAATAAGTTCCAATATTTTGATTGATCAAAAAATATAGCAGACTGAGGCAGAGAAAAACAAGGCTATCAAGGTGAAATGTCGTCGTATCATAAGTAATCATAAGGAGATACAGTTGTTTATTGCCGACGGGCGCAATGGCTGTTTCCTGACTGTTAATCATTGTGCTTTTTAACCGTTGCGTCTGCCTGTCAGTGATGGCGTCCCTGTTGCTGTTCCATTATTGCGGAAAGTACAGCAACCAATATTAGCCTGTTTTTCCAAGGGAGCTATCTACTCCAGTTACAATAACCGGACGTGACTACGCAGAATAATTCCCCGGAAACCAATACTGGATGTTGACATCCACTATTGTTGGCGATAACCTTATTACGTGGGGCTTGCGTGGATTGCAACGCCGTGCGGTTATAGACTGGGGCTTATAGACTGGCTACCGACTACTGACCGGGGAGTTTGGCCGCAAAAGATGAGAAACAGGTTTTCCTGCCAGCGTATGTTCCTGCCAACGCCCAGCACGCCTGGTTTGTTCTGATCACCGTAACCAAAGTGGGATTTTCAAAAGTTTTGGCACCGTTCGTAAACCATAACCGTTGGTAGTACAATGAGAGAATGGGATGAGGTCGATATGAGACATCTTGTAACCCGATTGCTTTTGACGATTGCACTCGTGGCCGCTTGTGGTGTCCGGTCAACAAATGCCCAGCTTGATTTCGAAGGTGAGCCGATCAATTATCTGGATGCTCCTTCGTCGGATCCGGTTGCCCAGTTGCAGAAGAAGATTGATTCCGGCCAGTTGAAATTGAAGTACGATGAGCGGCACGGTTATTTACCCGCCGTGCTTGATGCACTCGAAATCCCCTATTCTTCGCAGATGCTTGTTTTTTCGCAGACCAGTTTTCAGTTGCGAAAGATTTCCCGTCAGCGTCCCCGAGCGGTCTATTTCAATGATGATGTCTATATTGGATGGGTTCAGGGGGGCGATGTTGTTGAAGTCTCGTCAATGGATCCCAAGTTGGGAGCCGTCTTTTATACGTTGAGCCAGGATAAAGAGAGGAAAGTCAAGTTTCTTCGTGACCGTGGTCAGTGTCTGACTTGCCATGCTTCTTCCCGCACGCAAGGGGTTCCTGGTCAGTTGGTTCGATCGGTCTTTCCTGATGCCAGCGGTCGTCCGATGCTCGGTTCGGGAACTTTTACGACCGATCATACAAGCCCATTTTCGGAAAGATGGGGAGGCTGGTTCGTAACGGGATCGCACGGAAGCATGAGGCACATGGGCAATGTCTATGTTGCCGACAAGCTTGATTCACAGAATATCGATCGTGAAAAAGGGGCGAATGTCCAGAAACTGGATCGTTTTGTCGATACCAGCCCGTACTTGGTTCCGACAAGCGATCTGGTGGCTTTGATGGTGCTGGAACACCAATCCCAGATGCACAACTTTATTACGCTGGCGCATATGGAAACGCGATTGGCACAGCATTACGACGCGATCATGAACAAGGCGCTGGATCGTGAACCGGATTTCCAGTCAGACAGTACCAAACGTCGAATCAAGGCGGTCTCGGACAAATTGGTGAGATACATGCTGTTCAGCGAGGAATTTCCGTTGGAATCTCCTGTCAAGGGGGTATCCAGTTTTACGCAGGATTTCATGCAGCGAGGCCCTCGTGATTCCCGTGGTCGTTCGTTGCGTGATTTCGATTTGCAGCATCGGCTTTTCAAATATCCCTGCAGCTATCTGATCTATTCGAAAGCTTTTCAGACGCTTCCGAAGCCGGTGATGAAACAGGTGATGAAATCGCTTGACGAGATTCTTACCGCGGAGACTCCTCCGGATGGCTTTGCCCACCTTTCACCAGCGGATCGCAAGAATATTCGGGAGATTCTTGTTGATACGCTGCCTCAACTGACGGCTGACTGGAATTGAACGCTTCACTGGAACTGTCGGGAATCTTTTGTCATGATCATTCATCCGGCCCCGTGCAATGGAACCCGAACAACGGGACGTTGCCAATGATCGGGGTGTTCAGGGTGTTCCCTATCGGTCGGATGATTGATTGAAAAGATGAGAATTATTGCGGGTCGGTATAAACGGCGGAAATTGCAGATCAACCCGGGGATGACAACCCGTCCGATTGTCGATCGCGCCAAGCAGAAACTGTTCGATCGATTGGAATCGGATCTGGAACATGCGAGAGTTCTTGATGTCTTTTCGGGCACCGGCTCGATGGGGCTGGAAGCGCTCAGCCGTGGGGCTTCGACGTGTGTTTTTATTGAGCGGGATCACAGGGCCCACGAACTGCTCCGGGAAAACGTGGCTCATCTGGGAGTTGAAGAAGAAACGATGTGCTGGCGGACCGATGCTCTGCGTTGTTCCTACCGCCCGAAGGGATTGCCTCAGTTCGTTCCGTTTGATGTCATTTTTTTTGATCCCCCTTATGAAATGGCTCGAAGTGAACTGAAGGCGGATACAAAACTGTTCCGTGCGTTGCGGCGGCTTTCCTGCGATCAGGTCAGTTCGAAAACTGCGTTGCTCGTGTTGAGAATTCCTGAAAAGCTGGAACCTGTCATTCCGGATGCCTGGTACCGTACCGATCTGGAAATCGCGGTCGGCAGTATGCGAATCCGGTTCTACGAGAAAGGAACGTCTGCAGAGACAGGGGAACTCGTATGATAACCTGCAT
Organism: Planctomycetaceae bacterium; assembly: GCA_027000105.1. Lineage (GTDB taxonomy): Bacteria > Planctomycetota > Planctomycetia > Planctomycetales > Planctomycetaceae > Rubinisphaera. The sequence goes on from JALTOP010000369.1 coordinate 2,743, forward strand.
GTTGACTGCCTGATCAATTGCTTGATCAATCACCGTAGAGGGGTCACCGCCGTATTCCTGTTTTGCATTTATCTGCGAAATGGTTTGCTGCGAGGCGATGAGGTGGGACGGCTTCAGATTTCGAATGATTCTCCCCGTGCAGGGATGATCGGTTCCTCATCGCAATATCCACTGAGCACCTTGCTGAGTGCCTGGGCGGATTCCCGCTCACCATGAACAAGAAACGCCTGGCCAATTCCCCCCTGTTTTGCCGCCTGTTCAAACCACCATTTGAAGTCGTGCACATCCGCATGTCCGGATAGACCGTTCAATTTTTCCACATGCGCTTTCAGTGAAAAGTCCCGGTCAAAAATTTTGACATACTTTTGACGTTCGACAATCCTTCTGCCAAGTGTGTGCGCCGCCTGATAACCGATAATTGCAATCGTGTTTTTGGGGTCTTCGATCGCATGGGCCAAATGATGAACAACGCGCCCTCCTTCGCACATTCCCGAAGCAGAAATAATGACCATCGCTCCCTTTCGTGAATTGAGTTCCTTGCTCTCCCGGGGAGAACCAACATAGGTCAACCAGGGGAAGCCAAAGGGATCGCTATCGTCCAGTAGAACCTTTTGAACTTCGTTATCCATGATATCCAGGTGCCTGCGATAAACCCGTGTCAATCGGGAAGAGAGCGGACTATCGACAAAGACCGGGATAGGGGGCAGCAGTCCCTCATTGAACAAATCGTTCAAAAAG
>JALTOP010000370.1 GCA_027000105.1 Planctomycetaceae bacterium
TGCCAGTCAATATTACCTTTAGGAGAATTGTGAAATCATGTGCATCTTGGCATTTATTGCTCCGGGAATTCCAGAACTGCTAATTTTCCTGGCTATCGTTCTGTTGATTTTTGGAAAACGTCTCCCCAGCGCCATGTATTCGGTGGGAAAAAGTATTACCGAATTCAAGAAGGGGGTAAGTGAAGGAGCTCCCCCATCCGAGGATGAGAAGGAGATTGGCGATAAAAGCGAGTCAACAGAAAAGGGAGCAGATTAGCGCTGCTTGTGGTACCTGGACTGCGGGCTTTCCGGGGTTTTCACAACCCAAACCGTTACATGCTCATTGTTCCGGGGGCAGGGTGTGCCTCCTCACCGCTTTGTGGGGCTGTTTGTAAATAATTGGTATGCAACTTGTGGTTTTGTCACTATTTATCGTTCTTTAGCAGACTTGACCATTACTAACGGGAGATATTGTTATGTTTTCGCCTGGTTGGCCAGAAATGATCATCTTTGGGCTGATTGCTTTGCTTTTGTTTGGCAAGCGACTTCCCGAGGTGGCGCGGAGCTTGGGGCAAGGGTTTGTGGAATTCAAGAGAGGGATGACGAATATCGAAACCGATATGCGTACAGCGGTGCATAGTGATCCGGTTCCGCCCCAAGAGCCTGAAAACAGCAAACGTATCGAAGAAGATTTGAAGCCGAGTTCCGAGAAATTTGAAGCCGACGCGGAAGCGGAAGACGAAAATGATTCCGATGCCTGAGCGGGAGAGAAGTTGGGAAAGGACCACTTCCTCACAGAAATGTTTGAGTTGATTGCCGTAGGCTGCCTGCTCCCACTGGCTCAGTCTATTTGGGCGGATGGTGCGATTAATCGCCTGTCAGAGATATCCCGCTCTTTTTGAAACTCCTTCCGTTGGCGGGCAGGGATACCGATTCATGCATCTCCGTCAGCACGGAAGCGGGCCTGTCTTGAATCGGTTAGTTTCTTTAGCTTTACTTGCCGATTTTGTCATTCGCTGACGCCTGCCCGTTTCATTTTTTGCGTCCATCCCATCGATTCCCTTGAGGTCAACTGTCAGTTATACTCACGCTGGCTACGCATTTGTTTGGTTGGCCAGTCGTTTCGATAGCTGCTCCGGGGAAATGATTGTTGCAGGCTGGGTGTTGCTGATTTCCGTTTTCCGTTCAAACAGCCCGATTTCAACCGTTAAAACGAAAGATATTTGGTTTCATGTACGACCAGCTCAGTTTGATATGCGGGCGGGCCAATCCTGAACTGGGCCAGCAGGTGGCAGACTACCTGGGAATTCAGCTGGCAGAAGTGAGTGTTTCCGATTTTCCTGATGGAGAATTGTGCATCAAGCTGGAGGAGAATATTCGAGGGAGGGACGTTTTCATCTTCCAGCCGACCAGTCCGCCGGTCAATGACAACTTGATGGAGCTGCTGATCCTGATTGATGCCTGCAAGCGAGCCAGTGCAGAGAGAATAACATGCGTGATCCCCTATTTCGGCTACGCCAGGCAGGATCGTAAAGATTCCGGGCGGGTGCCGATCACCTCAAAGCTGGTCGCCAATCTGATTACCGAAGCGGGCGCAGATCGGGTTCTGACTGTCGATTTGCATGCCGCACAAATCCAGGGGTTTTTCGATGTACCGGTCGATCACCTCTATGCAGGCCCGGCGATTGACGAATACTTCCGTGAACTGGATATTCCACGAGAAAATCTGGTGGTAATGAGTCCTGATGAGGGCAGTATCAAGCGAGCGCTCAAGCACGTCCGCAAGTTGGGCGGTTCGTTGGTCATCATCGACAAACGCCGAGCCAGCGCAATGGAAACCTTGCAGGCAAATTTGATCGGTGGCCCAATCGAAGGCAAAACAGTTCTGATATTCGATGACATGATAGCCACGGCCGGTTCTATCTGCGGAGCTGTGCGGACCGCTAAAGAGCATGGAGCGGGGGAGGTCTATGTGGCCGCGACGCATGGTGTCTTGTGCGGGCCAGCGACCAGACTACTTGCCGAGGCCCCGGTCAAGGAAATTGTGGTGACGAACAGCATCAATCTGAAACCGGAGCAGAAGCCCCCCCAATTGAAGATCATTTCAATCGCGCCGTTACTTGGTGAAGCGATCCGCAGGATCCATCGAAACGAATCGATCAGCGATCTGTTCGGCTAATCAGTTAGTTTCAACTTGCAGATTTGGTTTGTGAGTCCCAACGATCATCATCTGAAGGGAAGATGCGAATGAATATGAATCGTATGTTCACTTTCCGGCAGGGAGGGCAAGCGGGAGTTTTTCGGTCGTTAATTTCGATAAGAGTTCGTATTTGAATGGAAAATAGGTCGAAGAAGAGGCTTTTGTTTCGTTTGTATCTAAGATAGAATCTCCGGTGGTTCTGTGTGAAGTGTTGACCCGTTCTTGATATTAATCCGACGAAAATTACCCGAATATAAAGAGTTGCCCTCTGCGTGCCCGGCTTCTGAGTCTTTTCAGAGTTGATGAGGAGGAACTTTGTTTACTTGACGTATATCCAATGAACTTCAGTTCTCCGAAAAGGCTCGCCAAAGAATTGGTGAAGATGAAGCTGGTAGATAAGGAGCAGGCGCGGGAGTGCCTGAGTCTCCTCGACTCGTCTCAGCGCAAGGGGGCCGATCTGCTACAAGTTTTGCTTGATCATCATGTTCTCACACCGTTTCAGGTAGAGAGCATCAAGCGGCTCGACACCGGGATCCTTGTTTTGGGAGGAAACAAGCTGCTTTACGCCAACGCTGCGGGTAGCTTTGCGCGTGTTTATCGAGCCGAAAGAATTGAAGATGGAAAGACGATAGGCGTCAAGGTGCTCCGCCAACGCTGGGTCAATGATCTTGCCACAGTTGATCTGTTTCAACGGGAAGCCGAGTTGGGGCAAAAATTGAAGCATCCCAATATTGTTCCCATTTACGATATCGGGCATGAAGATGATAACTACTTCTTCACAATGGAGTTTGTGCAGGGAGGAAATCTGAAAGACTTTGTGCAAATCCGCAAGCAGGTTGATCCACTTGAAACAGTCAAGTACACCATTGATATGGCTCGTGGCCTGGAGTATGCGTTGAATCAGGGAGTGACACACCGCGATCTCAAAATGACGAATGTCCTGTTCAGCGTCGACGGAGTGGCCAAACTGATCGATTTTGGCTTGGCGACCGATGAAGAGATGTTGAAAAGGCACGGCGATACGGGTATTCAGCAGGCGTTGGAATATTCCACACTTGAAAAGGGAACCGGGGCGCCGCGTAACGATCCCCGTAGCGACCTGTTCTTTCTGGGAACCATCATGTACGAGATGATTCTGGGGCAACCGCCTTATCCGAGAACACGCTCCCGGGAAGAACGCAAACAGATTACCCGCTACCGTAATATTCGTCCGTTAGGGGATGCGATGCCTGCCTGTCCCCGCTATGTGTCTGGTATTGTCGATCGTCTGTTGCATATCAATCCCGATGAACGA
>JALTOP010000371.1:0-8126 GCA_027000105.1 Planctomycetaceae bacterium
ATGTATGCCTTCCGGATGATTCCTTCCAACGAATTGTTTTTCGCGGTCACACGCAGTTTCGTTCCAACAGCATCCTCGTAACAGGCGTATTTCAAAAAAACGGCAAAACGCCCTGGTTTGACAACATCGGTTTCCCACCAGATCGTTTCCTCTGTCTCGCTCCAGTCGGTCAGCCAATCATGGGCAAATCCCCAGCGATTATACCAGTGAATTTTCCCCGTGAAATAGGCTTGCGAAGCGGCCAGTTTTACTTCGGGCCACTCCGGATATCCGACCTGAATAACGGGGCGAGTGATCGGCACAGTCGTCACATCCTTGAACCATGCCATGTAAGCATCTGAGAGATGGGCAACGACTTCCGGGTGCATCGCCGCGACATTGTCAGTTTCTCCCGGATCATTCCGCATGTCGAACAACTCCCAACCCTCTCCTTCGTTGACACACCTCCATCGCTCGGTACGAACAGACCCCGGAAATGGTTTCCTGATATTTTCGACAATCGGTTTCCCCGATGCTCCCACCAAGGCTTTCCAACCAGGGTTACGGGTAAATATCATGCGATCTTTGGGCCATTGCCTCTCATCGCCAAACAGCAGAGGCACCAAAGAACGTCCATCCAGCGATTTTGTCTTTGCCCGGCGAGGATCCACTTCACACAACTGGGCAATCGTTGGCAGTAGATCGATATGTCCCGCCAGTTGGGGAAGCACTTTGCCCGCTTCAATTTTCCCGGGCCAACGGATAAACATCGGAACGCGCACCCCTCCCTCATGCACACTCCCCTTCATTCCGCGCATCCCGGCATTGAAACGACTCCCCTGCGGCCCTTCTGCTCCGTTATCGGAAAGAAAAATGACAATGGTATTGTCCGTTAGCTCCAGCTTATCGAGATACCTTAAAAGACGCCCCACATTTTCATCGATATTCTGCACCAATCCATAAACCGCAGCTGGCTTGTTATCGAGTCCCCGCGCTTTGTATTTGTCGTAATAGCGATCAGCGATCTGCATCGGTGTATGGGGGGCATTATAGGGGAGATAGCAGAAAAACGGACGCTTGCGGTTCTCGGCGATAAAACGCATCGCGGCGTCAGTCAGGACATCGGTGATAAACCCTTTTGTCGCAACCATCTTCCCATTTTTTTCAAGAACGGGATCGAAATAATTATCCCAATGCCCTTGAGGCATTCCGAAAAACTCATCAAACCCTTGGCCGCACGGATGAGAAGGATAATTTTCGCCTATGTGCCATTTCCCGAAACATCCACTCACATACCCTGCCGGGTGGAGCACTTCGGGAATCAACACCTCCTCGGGACGGACAGATTCCACACCTCTGGTGACCGATGCACATCCGGTTCGCAGATTGTATCGCCCTGTCAGCAGTGTCGCGCGAGTCATGGAACAGAGTGGGCATACCATGAAACGATCGAATCGTGTAGATTGCCTTGCCAAGCGGTCAAGTTCCGGCGTATCTATCTTGTCGTTACCATGAATCGCCAGGTCGCCATAACCCAAGTCATCAGCCAGAATAAGCAGGATATTGGGAGGGCCTGATTTCCCGGCGGCGAAAACTGCGTCGCTGTAATATGCGGACAGGCAAAATACGACTACAGAAAAAAACAGGCGCATGTCTCTTCGGGAACAAATTCTCTCTTCGGATATCGCCACTGGCATGGAGGCCTCCGGATAGATTGAGTACGTGACGCGACGCAAAATGCGGAGCGATCAAATTATTACTGAGATCGGCATCCATGCTACTTCATACAAGGAACTCCAGTCAAAGCAACTGGTGCTAAAAGGACGCTATCGGTTCTACTGAGATACTCATAACCGTAGTTCCAAGAATGCGAAATCTCATCAAATTTGCGCATGAACCAATTTCGCCGCGTCGCGGAGTTACTCTCCTGCTACAAACGAAGATCCGCAAGTCACCGATGCGCTAATCTCGGCCAAATCACATATCCCGAGTCGCCAGAACGAAACCGATGAATAACCCGGAGTTAGTCCCCAGACAGGTAAAATGGCAATTTTTTTCAAAAAACCACCAAATAACTACTCGACATGTCGATATATCCCGATATAATAGACTGCGGGCAAATATCGAGGAGGAGGTTATGGGAACAAAATCTGTTGGTTCAGATTCGGCACTTGTTTCGATGCCCAATTTGGAAGCGGCTGCGGAGTGTTTGCGAACATTGGCCCATCCGTGTCGCTTGCGTATCGTGCAAATGTTGATGAAAGGGAGTTATACGGTCGGTCAATTGGCGGAGGCTTGTGATATACCAAGCCACATGGCTTCGGAGCATTTGCGATTGATGCAGCGTTGCGGGTTTCTTGATTCTGAAAAGCAGGGACGTTTCCGCTATTACCATATCGCAGAGCCCCATTTGGAGAAGATCATGGGCTGCATCATTAGTCGCTTTGGCGACCAGTAACCCCCGGTATCCATTTCAAATTATTTCGGGACAAATCGATAGAGGCGATTCTCAAGTTACAAGAAAGGAGCAATGACGATGGTCGAGTCAATTTCACCTCAGCAGTTGGAAGCTCTGTACAAGAATAATCCATCTCTGGAGTTGATCGATGTCCGAACGCCAGCGGAGTACCAGGAAGTTCACGTTAAATTTGCAAAGAACGTGCCACTGGATCGACTCAATCCAGAGGAACTGATTGCCTCCCGGAATGGGGCTTCAGAACAACCGTTGTACGTCATCTGCAAATCCGGCAGTCGGGGGCAAATGGCCTGTCAGAAAATTGAAGCGGCCGGTTTTTCGGACGTTTACAATATCGAAGGTGGAACAACTGCCTGTGTCGACGCGGGACTCCCGGTCGTGCGGGGCAAAAAGGTCATGTCCCTGGAAAGGCAGGTTCGGATTGCTGCGGGTTTACTTGTGATGCTGGGCTGCATTCTGGCCGTGACGGTAAACATCAACTGGATTGTTCTCCCTTCGTTCGTTGGTGCGGGATTGGTCTTCGCGGGGCTTACCGATACCTGCGGAATGGGAATGATACTCGCCAGGATGCCCTGGAACCAGGCACAGGGAAGTTGCAGCGTTTCATCGTAATCGGTGAGCCGTCATAAAAAATCGATTTCTGCATTATTATAGGAGGAACAGTTGTGAAGATTGTTATTGTAGGAGCGGTTGCGGGAGGAGCATCGGCGGCGGCGAGAGCCAGGCGACTATCTGAAGATGCGGAAATTGTTCTTTTTGAGCGGGGGCATGATCCCTCTTTTGCCAACTGCGGACTTCCCTATTACATCGGCGGCGAGATCGCAGAACGCCAGAAGTTGCTGGTCGCTCCCAAGGAGCTGCTGCAGCAGCGGTTCCGTCTCGATGTGCGAACGAGAACCGAAGTTGTATCGATCGATCGGGAAAATAAAACGGTCACCGCACGTGATCTGGAAACCGGGGTCACCTCTACTGAATCGTACGATAAGCTGATTCTTTCTCCGGGAGCAAAACCCTTTGTTCCTCCTGTTCCCGGAGCAGACCTGCCCGGCGTGTACACACTGCGTGATTTGCAGGATGCTGACCGATTACTGGATGTTGTTACGAAAGGAGCAAAACACGCGGTCATTGTCGGAGGTGGTTTCATCGGCCTGGAGATGGCTGAAAACCTGATCAACCGCTCAATCGCAACGACACTGCTTGAGTTGGGGGATCAGATCATGCCCCCTCTGGATAAGGAAATGACACAACCGATCCTGAAAAAACTCAAAGAAAAAGGAGTAAAAATACGGCTGTGCGACACCAAGGAAGCAATCGAAAAAACTGACGATGGCTTGAAGGTGACTCTGACATCAGGGGAGCACGAAATTGCGGATTTCGTGCTACTTTCTGTGGGAGTACGCCCAGAAAACACGCTGGCCATCGAGGCTGGACTGGAAGTCGGCCCACGTGGCGGGATCAAGGTCAACAAGCAGATGCAAACGAGCGATCCTGATATTTACGCCGTTGGCGATGCGGTTGAAACCTACGAATTTATTACCAATAACCCGACACAGGTTCCTCTGGCTGGACCTGCCAATCGCCAGGGAAGACTGGCAGCCGAACATATTTTCGGTCGGTCAGGCGAGTATCGAGGCACACAGGGAACAGCCATCGTCGGACTGTTCGGCATGTCGGCTGCAATGACCGGCCTGAGCGAGAAAGCGGCCAGACGGTTCGAAGTTGCCTACGAAAAAGTCTACATACATCCCGCCCATCACGCAGGATACTTTCCGGGCGCACAAGGAATGACTCTCAAACTGCTCTTCTCTCCGGAAGACGGAAAAATCCTGGGTGCACAGGGAGTCGGAGGCGGGGGAGTCGATAAACGAATCGATGTCATCGCGATGGCGATTCAGGCCGGAATGACCGTTTACGATCTGGAAGAAGCCGAACTCTCTTATGCCCCCCAGTTCGGTTCCGCCAAAGATCCAGTCAATATGCTCGGCTTTGTTGCCTCGGGAGTGCTACGAAACGACCAACCGATTGTTCATGCGGATCAACTCGACAAGGAACCCTGGACGGATGCCTTACTGGTTGATGTTCGTACGCCCGCTGAATTTGAAAGCGGGCATATCGAGGGAGCCATCAATATACCGGTAGATGATTTAAGGAACCGAATTGATGAAATTCCGGTTGACCGGACGGTGATTGCCTATTGCAAAGTTGGTATGCGGGGCTATTTGGCAACGAGGATATTGCTCCAGAATAATCGCAAAGCGTATAACCTGAGCGGCGGCTACACGACCTGGGAGTTGATGCAGTAAAAAGAACCGAGGGGCTGACATGGAGAAAGCCCTGAACAGGAAACCAAACCAAAAACGACCATGGGAAAATAAATTCCCATGGTCGCTGTTTTCAGGTTAACGAATCGCCAGCACGAATGACTAACGTCGTTTTGCTGCTTCATCAACAGGATAATCGCATGCGATATCGCATTGGTTATCGTCGCAATCGTCAGTTGTGTCAGCCCAAGCTGAGCCGCGTGTGTAAGCCTTGATGGCTCCACCCTGCTTTGTACCGGAGAAACCGGTGTAGTAGTAAGACTGATTAACATTACCGATCGCATCAGCAACGTCGTTCAATTCTGCAACAACAGAATGCTGAACTTCGCTCAAACCAACGATCAAACCGATGACCAGAAGAGTCGCAATCAATACGAGCTCGGCTGATACAACAAAACCAGCTTCGTCATTTAACAGTGCGCGTAGCATGTCAGGGTTTCCTTTTTTCTTTGAACATTTAATTTTTGAACATGAACATTTCGAATGCAGAACGCATTCAACAGACTTTTCGGGCGAACGCCCAACCATTTCGTGATATCCTGCCGATTGGCAAAAAACCACAGGAGCAAAAAACACCCCAATGAATTGTGTTGGCCGACACAATTCGACGAACTGCTGCAGCAGGGATCCCCAAAAGAAAAGATTAAGAGAACGTCCAGGAAACCAGACCGGCCCCGGAACCACGTCTTCAGCCTGAACCGTCCGATTGAAAATTACGGGAAACCAGATCAGGACCACGCCAAGATAACAGCCCGCTTATCCATTACAATACGAAAAACAGAAAATTTGGGGAAAACCCTCAAATTTATCCCAAGAAGTGTGCAAGTGTATAACAGCGGTCCGGTTTAATCAAACCGAGATAATCTGCACGGAATAACCTGCGTTTTTTGTTTTCGCCAAGTGTTTTGCACGATAACAAGTCCATTTCCAGCGGTATTGAGGAGAAAAAAAAGAAGCTGAAAATCATGAGAAATCCCTTTGACAGAACCAACAATTAGGCTGAAAATGATGGGTGGTGTCGGAGTCGAAAAAACGGAACGGGCTCACCGCGGGTAAACGTGGATTGTCCGAGCAGGATTTATCAGCAGAAACAGGAGAGGGCCATGTTAAAAGATCAATTCAATTACGAGCTCCTGGATCTCAAGCAGTTAGGAGAACTGGAATTTCTCTTGCTGGGCGATCTTCGCGATGTCCTCGAGGAAGAAGCGAGTGAGCAGAACCGAAAATGGTTGCTTGCAATCGTGGACGTGCTGGCCAGAACCATCCCACGCGAATTCTACCTGCGGGAAAAAGATGGATACCTTCAGGATGTTATTGAATGCTGTCCGGAAGCTGACCACGAGGTTCAGGAACTGCTGAAGGAGCACCGGACGTTGCAGGAGCGTCTGGAACAACTCCGCGATAAGCTGAAACAGCTTCGCCCATTTCGTACACAGGCAGATGCATTGAAATATGAACTGGCAGAGTGGATGAAAAAACTGGAACAGCACAACAACAAGGAAGGCAAACTGGTTCAGGGGGCCTATTCTCAGGATATGGGTGTCGGGGACTGAACGAGTCCCCCAGGCTTTCTGACTGCGGTTTGCCGAAGCCACCTTTACCGTGCCGGTTCTTCTATTTCAGAACTTCTGTTTCAAGTCGCCGGAATCAATCCTTTTCCTCACCTGTCGCGAGATTGTGGAAGACTTTTTTCGCTTCCAGAACAACGCGTCTACGCCTGACGAATTTGGTAATCCAGGCAACGAGCCAGTTCTTGATACCCGGGATGCAGAAAGGATGGCTGCGTTCGTAGAACAGCAACGCCTTGCGAACCACCTGCGAAGGCGTGTGGGCGAAGTTTTTGCTAAGCCAACTCGTCACACCAGCCTTATCAAAAAATTCGGTTCTGGTCGTACCGGGGCAAAGAGCCATAATCCGCACATCGGTTTCGTACAGTTCAGCCCAAAGAGCTTCGCTCAAATGCAGAACGTAGGCCTTTGACGCGGAATAAACACCCATGTAGGGCACAGGCTGGAATGCGGTCACGGAAGAAACGTTGATCACGCCGCCATCGTTGCGAGAGATCATTTCCGGAAGGAACTCGTAGGTGAGCCGGGTCACCACGGAAATGTTGACCTGCACAATATCGATCAGCTTCTGTAAATCACTATTTTCAATGGTGCTGATCTCTCCAAATCCCGCGTTATTGACAACCAGGGTAACGGGATCTGTAAGCGAACGGACTTCATCAACGAGCCTGTTGAGTTCTTCCGGTTTGACCAGATCAGCCGGGAGAACAACCGTTTTTGTACCGTGCTGCTTCTGGAGTTTTTCGGCAAGTTGCTGTAACCGGTCTTCACGACGGGCGGTCAGAATCAGATTCATCTTTCTGGCTGCCAGCTGATTCGCGAACTCTTCGCCGATCCCGGAAGAAGCCCCTGTCACCAAAGCCCATTTGCCAGACAATTGAGGTTTCATCGATCAATCCGTTTCTGATGTCTTTCAAACATTGAGCGTAAACATAACCTGACACGGCTGATTTCGCCTATTGCTGTTTTCCTTTTGTCAATTCCATGAAAGCAGTTTCCAGATTGACTTCTTCTTCCCGGAACAGCTTCAGACTGAAGCCGGCTTCGATCAGACGGGTAGGTAACTCGGAATAATCCAACGTTCCCTGATTGAGCGTAACAACAAGCGTTTCATTATCCATACGAATGTGATCGACAGCACTGCACTGTTCAAGAACGTGGGCTGCTTTTTCCGGCGATTTTGTCACGCGAACATTCAGGATAATCGACTGCCTGGCTTCACTCATCACTTCATCAACACGACCGTCAATAATCAATTCTCCCTTCTCGATCATGCCTACTCTCGTACAGACGTCGGCAAGTTCAGGAAGAATATGACTGGAAACAATAACCGTTTTTTTCATTTCACCCAGTCGTTTCAGCAGGTTTCGGATTTCAATCCGTGCGCGCGGATCAAGCCCACTGGCAGGCTCATCCAGCAAAAGAACCTGCGGTTCATGCAGCATGACGCGGGCCAACCCGATACGCTGCGTCTGTCCGCGAGAAAGCTGGCTGACCATGGCATCCCGCTTGAATGTCATATCGACCAATTCAAGCTTTTCTTCACATACTTTTCTGCGTTTCGGACCGTTGATGCGATATGTCGCTGCAAAGAATTCGAGGTATTCCAAAACGGTCATGTCATCGTAAACACCGAAAAAGTCGGGCATAAACCCAACCAGTCTGCGTATTTCCTTGGCATGCGTGTAGATCGACTTCCCACAAACATAAGCCTCGCCGTAATCGGGAGTCAAAAGCGTCGCGATCATCCGCATGGTTGTCGTCTTGCCGGAACCGTTCGGG
>JALTOP010000371.1:8136-12770 GCA_027000105.1 Planctomycetaceae bacterium
GAACAACACGCAGGTAGCTGGAATTATTGATTGATTGAACCACGTGACCATCAACTCTGGTCTCGAGTCCTGGGCGTTCGAGTTGCCCGATGAGAATTGCCCGATTCAGCTTCAACAGGGCACTGAAATCCCACGAATTCAACTCAACATTGGTTAATGAGGTATACTGCCGCCCACCGATTGTTTCGTGAAATGTTATGGTACGAAGAATGGAGAGCAGATCAGTGGAAAAGGGATCATATTTCTCCCTGCTGACGAGCATATCTTCGCCGACCCCCATTTTTCTTTTGACAGCCTGAACCGTCTTCCCTGTCATGAAAACAGAGAATTCCTTCTGCCTCACCGCCGAGTCGGATAGTCGAACTGTTTCACCCGCCTCCAGAGTTGCCAGGGGATGGTCGCCTTCTACGTAGTAAATCAACTTCCCGTAGGCCAATATCCAATGCGAAAGTGGTGTGTCCAGATGGTAGGTCAGATTCCCCTTCAACTGGTTTCTGCCGGAACTGGTCAAGTGAGGCTCGATTACTGCGGCTTCGTCCTTTTCACTCCCCTTATCATTACTATTCCTGGTGCGTTCAGCGTCTTTGTTCGCATCTGTTTCGCTGCCCCCAACAATTTCATAAAGAAGAGTCGACCGGTTGTAAATGGGAGTTGAGGAAGATTTCATCCCGTAAGGTGAAACCTGATAGGCAGTCTGATCAAGATGAATACCGGACTCCCGGTAATATCCACGAAAGGTTTTTTCGGGAATGGCGACCGGAGCAAACAGATTAGCGTTCTCATTTTTTCCTCTTAAAGGAATGTCGACGGCTGAATCGATCTCGTATCGTCCCGTTTTGTTGGAGAACAATTTCACATAACCAAAATGTCTTTCCCTGTTGATGTCGGCTGCGTAATCAATGACCAGAGCCTGATTACTGATGATATCACGAAACCGATCCGTCTGCTTCCCGTCCCCTGGATCAGCGGACGATTCAAAGGAACGGCTCGGTGCGTATCGGGAAGCAACACCATTCATCCCCCATAATGCCAGCAGGCCTACTAAAAGGGGAAACGTGAACCATGTCAGCCAGGGTCGGTTCAAGATATGCCGAACAAGAAAATAATCGAATGGCCCAACCAGTAGTGCTGCGAGAAGCAAATAACCGAGAGGAACCCAGACACTCGGCGTCTGCAGGTGGAAATCAGATAACGCCGCATCCCACTGGGTCTTCAGATCAGTCAGCCCCGCCTGCGTCAGAAGCCTGGAATTCGCCTTGGACTTTTCCTCCCCGATCTCGGGAAGCTCAGCCAATAGCCGATACAGTTGCGGCAGCGCCTGCCATTCCTGAAACACCTTGTCATTAAAATTGATGCCAACGACGCTGACTCGTCCCAATCCCCAGGGACACTGCGTGATCAAAGGCCCGGAAAGACTGTCGACAACCGTGACACCATCGAACTCTGTCACGCGGGGAACTGTCAATGGTGCTCTGTTACGTATCCTAGCTGGCTCCTCGACATAACTTTCCAATCGGCTGAAGTCTCTTACTTGAGCAACTCCCGAATAGGTAACGGGCAGGCTTTGGGCCAATGTTGATTTCATGTAAAATTCAGCGTCTGCACCGGGAAAAACGATCAGATGCCCTCCCGATTGCGTCCAATTGATCAAGCGATTGATTCCCTCTGGAGAATCGGTCGCGTCGTCCTGCTTTGCCTCGTAAATTAACGAATCAATTGCCTGCCAACATAAAATGTTGGTCGGCATGTCAGAAAGCGATTCGATCTCCAATACGTGCAACTGATCGACGAACTGTTGCGTGACAGATATTTCCCCCACCCGCCCCACGGCGACATACAAAGGCTGAAATTGCGTCAACTCTGTCGTCTGTTCACGCGGAACCCGATACTGGGCAATCAGTTTTCGAGAACCATTCGCCGGAACACCACCGTCCTGCTGTTCCAATTGGGGAAGCTCAAATAATCTCGTCGTGAATCGGGTATGTATCCGGCCAACGTGTACAGGTACCGAAACCGATATCTCTCCGTCTGCTCCAGCTTTCACGGCATCAGATTGGAACTGCACCTGGTTACCGTCCGCATCAAGTACCTCTACTTCTACTTGATATCGCCGGGCCTGAACTCCCTGCGATTCTACATGCACTTCGGTCCAACAACCGACCTTGTACGTCCCCGCCAAACCAACGCGCACCTGTAACTGCTGTCGCTCATCTGCATAGACGCCACAAGCAAAAAACGCAGAAAGTATCGCCGCAAAACAGAACAACAATAAGGAAGATTTGGCAAATGGATGGTGCATGGGATTTACAAAATTCGATTCGTGCTTTTCAGGTCTTCGATGGAGGAGACAACCCTCTTGCATGGAGCCGCGATGCGATCCTCTCCTTCGAATCCAACCGCCAAGCAAGACTCACCGGGTTTCCACTCTGAAAAAACCGGGGAATTCCGACAGCCGCGCTCAGATAATTCATCTGTTGGCGGTACATCAAACTAAAGAAAAAACGACAAGGAAATGACAGCGACAATATCCACGAACATCATTCATAAACAGGAAACAACCACGAACAGGGTACACTTCCTCTAATGCTTGCCAGCAAGTCATTATTTCAGATCGCGATAAGCCGCCCATGATAGTAACAGTTCTACGAAAAAATGCAGCCATTTGTGGGAAGAAGGAGAAAGTATCTCCAAACTGAACGGACATAAACGATGCGGCCCGAATAATCGCCCCAAGACAGCATGAACACAATAGTAATCACCAGTACACAGAAAGAATGTACAGAGGGATGAGCAAGAGGCATTGCTGCCTCTCATCCTGCCGATTTAAGCCCCTACTCCTTGATGCTTCAGAAGCACATAATCAGGGGCGAACAAAAAGCATGGAGGCTCCCGGCAGAGCAGCATTTGGCGAGTCAAAACTGGTCGGCTGAATCGCCGTCACCGCTGGACGTCTCAGGAAACGCAGAGCAGTTGGGCCCTCAAGATTTGAACCTTTTTGCCGCCATTGCTCTTCGCTGTTGTTGCCTTCTGGAGGTTCACGTAACGATTCGAGAGGGGGCAATTCGATCTCTACCGGTATTCTTGACTTTTCTTTTTCCGGCATCATCTCCGGCATGGTCGACGCGGGAGCGTGCAAAGGAGGAGGACCTACCTGATCGCTATCTTGACCGAAATCCGGATGTAGCGACTCGACGGGAAGCCCAGGCGGTTCCGAACTGACCGGAATCTTTTTCAAAAAGTCTGTGCCGACTACCTCTCCATCAGGAAGATCCTCAACTTCCGATACGGTGGCAGCAGTAGACGAATAGTTCGAAACAGGACCGTGCAACCAACGAAATTCATTGATCTCTTGAATGGAAGGGGGATCAAGATGCCGGCGTTCAAAGCCCAGTGATAGACGGCGGTAACTATTGATGTCGAGCCATGTAGTTCGTAAATCAGGCCTGCGACTGATCCAGGTCAATGTACAACCGGAGCAACAGATCAGGACGAGACTTCCTACGAGGAGAAGATGGCCCCTTTGCAGAAAAAGGGGGGCATAGGCAACACGAATGCAATGCGGCCATCTCATAAAAATCGTTGCCATGAAATTTGAGTAAAATTTGTACCGAAACGCCGTCCTGTGTCCGATTTCGCCACATGTTTCTATAAAAAAACGTCCGAAACCGCAGATTCCGTACTACTCTTATCGACAACCTCGACTGCAACACTTCACTCGGCAAAACCACAATGTTCAGCTTGAATGGCGAATTAGAAAGGCAAAATATCGATTGGGAAAAAGGAATGTCACAACTGGCCCCTCTCCCAATGAATTCCTCCACTGGAGACAAGTGCGCATGTATACATTAGCTCAAACCCCACACAACCTGAACGCTGGGAAACCTGCGTCAGACAGGTAACATAAGTAGCAAAGGAGACCTGCGTGAGTCTCGTGACAACCTCATCTTCTTCCTTGAGTTCAACCTTCCAGTCCATCTTTGGTTCTTGACCACCAGGGCAGGGAAATTCCCCCATCAATTAGCAGTGTGCTTCCTGTCATGTAAGCGGCATCTGGGCTAAGCGTATATAAAACAGCCTTTGCAACCTCTTCCGGGGTACCAAGTCGCTTCATTGGCAGGTGACTGGCCCCTATGGCCAACTGTTCTTCGGTGTAAAACTTTCGTTCTCCTGGTGTATCAATCCAGCCGGGATGGACAATGTTGACACGGATATTATTGTCGATCAGTTCGATCGCAGCCGTTCTCGCCATTTGATCAATTGCCGCTTTCGACATGTTGTAAGCCATTGCCTTGGGGAATGCGATCACTGCGTGAGGAGAACTGACAATCGTAATCGCTCCACCTGTCCCCTGCTTTACCATCTGCTGAGCCGCAGCTCTTAAGCCGTAAAAGGCACCCCACATGGTCACATCGACCGTCCGCCGAAAACCCTCCATATCGGCTTCAATCATCATTTCACGTTCACTTTGGGCTGCATTGGAAACGAAGAAATCCAACGAACCAAAGGTCTCTGCAGCTTTTGCCAGCATCTGTTCGACAGAAGCCTGATCGGAAACATCCGCCTGGATGGCAATCGCCTCCCGTCCCATCTGCTTGATTTCGGCAACGACTTCATTCGCTGCCTCTGCATTTGAA
>JALTOP010000372.1 GCA_027000105.1 Planctomycetaceae bacterium
TTCCAGCGCGGCTGCGTGAAGCGCCGGGATTGCCGTTTCCCCGATGGCGATCAACTCGATCGGTTGCGGCTCTGTTTTTGATTGATATTCAGCCAGAAAACGGGCCGCCAACAAGGTGTCTTCAGCCCGAAACTTTACAATCGAATCTCCCAGCATGTAAGCGAGCATATATTCGTGATAGTTGGGGCCGAACAGGCCGTGCGACCAGCCAATGTGTCGTGTATCCTTGCGGGAAAGTTCCCCACAACAGCGAACGTCGATCGCCAACACAATATCTCCCTGCCTGGCCCGCTGTTCAATCGGCCCTCCGGCCAGTGCATCAACCTGTTTGCCGTTACCATTTAAGTACAGAACCATTTTCCCTGTGGCTTGTTCAGGCAAAAAAAGCAACGCCGGCAAGGGGACGCCATGAGCGGGAGTCAGGATAATTTTTTTGATGCGATATCCGTCCCGTTCAATCTTACCTGTTTCCTTGAACTTTGGACGCGGAATGTCAGCCAGTCCAGCTATACGCGAAACTTTTCTGATCAACTTTCTACGGGTATCGTTGCTGGCCGCTTTCCAGAGAGGTCTCCTTTTTTTCGCCAGCTGGCGACTCAATTCCTCATTGATCTGGAAGACCGATCTTTCGCCGGGGTCAAGCAGAATTTGACCGGATCGCGAACATTGCAACTGTTTTTCCGTAAAAACGGGCGTCTCCTGTTCCACGATTCTCTTTTCCTGTTTCAACAACCAGCGGCTCATCCAGCGGGCAGAGCCTTCACGCAGTTTGACCGTGAAACCGTGCGGAGCGTCCGCTTCAATAATGCCGACACGCTCAGAATATCCCATGCGGGTGTAGAATCGTTTTGCCTCCCGAAAAAGCTCCCAGGTTCCTTCGATGTTGAATGTGGAATCGCGTGTGCCCGCACAAATCAGGGTCGGCTTGGGCGCCCGCATCAAGGTGTACGCGGAAATATCCATTCCGGAAGCAAGTTGGTTGAAAATATTTTGCTCACCGTCCTGAGGGCCTTTGTTGTCGATTAAATAACGAAACATGGTGGAATAACAAACGGGTGCCGCACATTGAACACGTTCATCCAACGCCATGATGTAACTGGTCAAGGTGCCTCCCCCGGAGTTCCCGGTGCAGCCGATCCTGCCTCCATCGATATCGGGGCGCGTGAGCAGATAATCGATACCACGAATGCCATCCCAAATTCGAAAACGGGCCGCATTGCTTCCCAATGGAATCGCACTGACAGAAATCAGGGTGTGCTCTGCCGTACAAAATAGTTGCACTCGGGGATGAGGCGGCTTGTAGTGCCTGTTGTCCCGAAAATATTCGTTTGGTTGCTCCGAAAGAACCTGATAGCGTTCCCCCTGACCGACCGGATCGTAACATAACGCCGCCATCCCGTTCCGGGCCAGTAGAATGCACGCCCTCTGATACGCCGCAGCGGCCTTGCCGTTGTGGGAATGTCCACACGGAACCAACACCGCGGGGTAAGGAGCCTGTGTCATCGGTAGATAGAGCGTCGCTGTGACATGATACCCGGGCCACGACTCATAAAGAATTTTCTCGACCCGAAATCCTTCTCCCTCCATCTTTCCGACAACACGCGCATTCAACGGAGTACGTTCCGGAAAACCGCCGATCGCCTCCCGGAAAAATTCCTGCATCCTTTTCTGATAGGTTCGACAATCTTCAACGGATTTCAGCTCTTCGTAAGCAGCTATCCGCTTCTGCGATGCCTCGTAAAATCTTTGTTGCAGAGCACGATAGACAAGCCCCTTTGTTCCCGACTTTTCTGCTGCTCCCGGCAAAACCGCCAAAGATTCCTCTGCAGCTTTCAACGTCGATCCTGCAATTATTACAATAACCAGAGTCAGTGAAGACAGCATATTCATCGGGACAATCTTTCTCTCTGTTCTCGCTCCGCAACCCGAATTCGGGATTGATGCACCACACAACATGACAACGAAACACCTTCCACAACAACCGCCATCCAAAGCAAAACAGGATTCGTAACGGATAATCTGTATCACATTGGACAACAATAAGCATAACGAATTTGGCAGCTTCATGATCGTAATTCAGGCAACACTTGTACCAGTAACCGATAAATCTCCTGGATGGATTTGCAATCAAACAACCGCCCCGTATGACGTAACCTGTTTGAATAGTGAGAGATACGATCGAAAACAGCGCGCGTCGATTATCAATCGAGCATCGTTTCTGGCCATTTCTCACCTACTCGACGGAAAAAATGATGTTCTGCGTTGAAATTTCATTCAAAAGGCGAACTCGGGTCTCGGTATGATGGTCCATTGAACATGATCGTGGCACCGAGAAATCTGTTCAAGCAAAGTGCTTCGACTGGATGCTACTAAAGCGACTGGATGCAGCGAAAGACTGTATCGCTGGCGGCGTTGGGGCGTCATTCCCCGAACTCTTCTCGATCCAAAAAAATCAAAGAAAGATTTACTTGATTCCCGAGAAGGATTATACTACCCTCCCGCCAAGTGATTTGCACAAGCGACTTACCCGATTTCCTTCGACCTTTGAGGGCAGTGGGGCGAGTCGTGGTGATATGATCCCCTGTAGCTCAGTTGGTAGAGCGAGCGGCTGTTAACCGCTTTGTCGTAGGTTCGAGTCCTACCGGGGGAGCCTTATATTCGGGAGCGAACTTTCGCTACCCGTTGGTTGACAGAAAACGCCGAGCGCGAAAGTGCCCGGCGTTTTTTCGTGCGCGTCGCCAAACTCGCAGGATTCAAAGGGTTTGTGGCCTCTGTCGCGACCATCGGCACCCCGCCCGTCGACTCTCTAGTTCGACCTGTCGTCGCGGGGTGCCGCTCCGAAATGCCACGTTTCGCCACGATGCCCGTTCCAAACGTGCAAAAACTCTCGGACTCTCTGGTTCACAGGGGGTCGTAGGTTAACAGGACGTTTCGCCACGGCGGGCCGTTCCGGACAACTCTCGAACCGCGTGCGTATGTTTCCAGTACCAGCGCGTTCCAATCTCTTGCAGCCGCGCAGCGAACGGTCGTGAAACGAAGTCGCCGCGGGCACTCCCACTCACCGGAGGTGCTCCGTGTCGACTCGCGATCCCGACCAGATGACTGACGAACAGCGATTTCAAGAAGTCACTCGCCTGTTCGCAACCGCCATTTTACGCCTTCAGGCCCGCCCATCCGGCGTCACGTCTTCCTCTCAAAAGACTCCAGAATCATCCGCCCATCCGCTTGAGCTTTCAGACGAAACAAGGCTCAGTGTGACCAACGGTTAACGGTTTCGAGAGCCGCCACTGGCGGTTGGTCTTCAAGAGAGAGGAGAAAAGAATGACGTTGAACATTGGGAAAGAGGTCTCCGCAATGAAGCGGATGACTGTCACGCAACTGCGGGAACGGTACGAAGAGGTCTTCGGCGAGGCCTGCCGCTCGAACCACAAGCAGTGGCT
>JALTOP010000373.1 GCA_027000105.1 Planctomycetaceae bacterium
GTTCCTTCACCTGCGAAGATGAGATTCAATTCGATATCTTCCGGCAAGCCGTCTGCGAAGACCCATTTATTGTAGGCATCGCTGGTACCGAACGCTTCGACAGCGAGTTTGAATTTGTTCGCCTTGGCTTCTTCCTGCATGCGGGTGGCGTCAGCTTTGGCCTGGCCCAGAACGACGGTGGCTTGCGCCTCCAAAACGGCGATTTCCTTATCGATTCCCGCAATGATACGTTGTGTCTCGGCAGCAGTTTCCTTCGCCTTTTTCTGTCCCTCGGCGATCGTGTTGGCAACCAGCTTTTCCGTTTCAACACGAATTTTTTCTGCCTCGAGTTCCACCTTCTGTTCAGCTTCCCGCAGATTTGCCTCCATCTCCGCCGTGATCGTTTCCTGCATCCTGGTCAAAGCGAGTTCTTCGGAAACAAAAGCTTCCTGTTTGTATTTTCGAATTTGCTGCGGAATAAAAATATGCCGAACCAGACCGTAAAGAAGAGTCACATCCTTTTCAATCAACGCTTTTTGAAACTTTTCCGTTGTCGCAGTCTGAAATTCCTGACGCGTATCTCCGACGAGTAAATCGACTGCGTTATATTGTGACCCGGTGTTTCTACAGATCGACTCTATTTGTGGCATGACGACTTTCGTTTCGATCGCATCGATATTCCCGAATTTCTTGATTACATTCGGGGCCTGCTCAGGAGTGATTCCCCAAATCGCGGTGAAATCCATGTTGATCGGAAAAGCGTCTTTGGACGGAAAGGAAATCCCGGAGCCATCATGGGCAATGAGCGGCTCTCCCGCGTCATCGAACATGATGGAACCATCCGGTTTGGTAAGCAGGTTTGCCTTGATACTTTTTTCGCGAAATCCGATCTCGACAATATCGATCTGCTGTTCTTTCGGATTGGTCGGATAGATTCCCGGCGGAAAGACTTCGTTCTGAATTCCGATCTTCTTCCCGGTAATCGGATTATTGTCCAGATTTGTCACAACACCAACATACCCCGTCGGGATGACTACCCATCCAGCATACTTCGTCTGGTTCTGGTCCCTGATCTCCTGCGTTTTGATAATGGTGAAAGAGTAAGCATAATCGTTGACGCGATATCGCCCCGGGCCAAACACCTTGCGGAGAATCCCCTTGTATTCTGTCGTTCCCAAATCGCCATCAACCAGGTATTCGCCGGGAGGAAGATCCTTGCCCAATTTGGAAGTCGCAATTCCAACTTCCCCCGGCCTGATGACGATATCCGGAATGATGTCCCAATCCCAGTACAGGAAGGAGCGAAAATGCCTGCCCGGACCGAGCATCTCGCGCACCATGCCCCTTTCCAGCAATCGGCCATTCTCATCAACCTTGGCAAAGCCCATCTTCGATTCCGGCAGGTTGTAATCGGGCAAAAATGGGAGAGGCGGACCCTTGTAACGCAACCGCATGCTGTACCCCTCGGGAACATAAACACGATTGACAGTCCATTCAATTGTTATCCATCCGAGTGCAACAATCAGGACCGCCGCGACGGTACTGAAGATCGCCCCTTTGGTCGAAAATAATGACTTGATACCCATGAGGTGATTCCTTTATTCAATTCCGTTACGTTCCAATTGGAATTCTGACAACCGGAACAGTTTGTCGATGCCAAGGTATTCTGTTGAGACTACGGAACAGATCGTTGATTGTGTTAAGGGACACCGGATGCAATTCAGCACAGCGGCTCCCCTGTTCTATTTTTTATCTGGAACCTTTGCGGCAGGTGATGCCTTCTCTTTTGAAGGAACCGCAAACGATTCAAAGATTTTCATAATCGGGCTGTCTTCGGTATTGGCCATGATTTTTCGGTAAGCCGGGGCCAGTTTCTTGTGCAGGAGATATTTGGCGTACTCTGCTCCGTCTCCGCTGAATGCTTCCACCGCCTTTTTCCAACCGGCTGCATCCGCCTGGTTGTTGAAATCAATCACTTCGGCCTCTGCTTTCGCACGTGATGTGATTGCCTCGGCTTCATCCTTGGCTGCTTCCAGTTTCAGCTTGGCAACAGCCAGATTTTCATTCGCCTTGATGATAGCAACTTCCTGTTCCCGCATTGCTTCGGTCGTCACCTTGACAACTTCCTGCTCGGCAACAATCATCGCCTGCTTGCGTTTGACCATCTGTTTGGAAACGGCCAGTTTCTGTTCTTCCTTCTGCTGTTCGATCTGTTTTTCATACTGTTCAACCTCGATGATCTTCTCTCCCCGCTGACGAATCGGTTCCGCAATTTTTTCCGGGGGAACAATGTTCGTTATCTTGGCAACCAGAACTTCGATACCAAGTGGTTCACATTCCATCTGCATTACTTTTTCAAAGTTCTCCTCGAATTGGGTTCGTGACTGTCCATCAATAAAATCACGTCCGGATATTTTCGAACCTTCCACCCGACAATAGCTTCTGGCGATGGGCATGATGACTTTCCGGATGATCTCCTCATCGATTTTTTCGCCGTTATCAACATCGTTGAAAGTCACATAGACTTCGGCAGCCTTGTCCGGCATTACGCGGAACTCAATCGTTCCATCCAGACTGACCCAGAACCCGTCTCTCGAGGGAAACCCCATATCCTTATTTTGTGCCAGATTGAATGTTTGACTCCTGCAATCAACCAGATTGATCCGTTTTTCGTATGGATTGACCGGCTGGTTCCCGGGTTGCAACGTCTCCCTTTCAACGCCACGCTCTCCCTTCTCGACCAGCAACGTGTTCGGATTTTTCGGCATGGGGCCGGACAGGTTGGTCACAACACCAACATAGCCGGCGGGTATCACGACCATGTCATGAATTTCGACATCGAACAGGTAGGGATTGATAGGATAAAGCCCTGGATTCAGCACATCAGGAACGATCCCCTTCGTGAGCACTCCATCGATAAACTTGTTCTTCTTGGGATCAACATGGGCCATGAATTCCCCATACCCCAAATTCTCCCCCGCCAGAGAAATCAGGATCCCCACTTTTCCCTGTTGGATTGTTGTCTGCTCTATTACTTGCCAATCGTAATTGTACGGATTGCGCCAATGCGTCGCTTCACGCAGATATTCTCTCTGCACCCCCTTGTAGGAGGAATCCGGGGCCACTTCCTGGTCGTTCGTCAAATTTTTTCCCGTCTTTTTGATCAGGATCGCCATCTGTCCTTTTTTGACCGGAATCTTGAAAAAGTTCACGGCCATCCAGGCTCCTACGGTTATCGCACCAACGAGAAAAAATATTCCCCCCGTGCTGTAGAGCAATGCCTTGAGACCTCGATACCCCACTCTTTGTCGAGACATGATCTATCCTTCCAGGATAACAGACAGCGATATATTTTTTTTAACCAGGATTGTTGGAATTGCCATCAGAAAAGGCGATGGCTCATTCCCGATTTTGTGCGATTACCTAAACATAACGCACTCTTTCCGCTCCGG
>JALTOP010000374.1 GCA_027000105.1 Planctomycetaceae bacterium
GAAAGATGAAAAAGTAATGTTGCTATTGGGGATGCCACCTTCGTCTGGGGAGCGAGCCCGATATGCCGAAAACTTCCAGCTGATTTATCAAACACCTGATCTGCTTCAAAAAGAACCGCCCCGAATAGAACAGTTCTCCCTCTGCAAGGAATCTGCACGAGATGTCTCTCACACAAAAAGCAATCAATTTGTTGGTCACCGGAGGCTGTGGGTTTATCGGCTCCAATTTTATTCGGTTGCTTCTTGATCGTCACTCCCCTTTGGTTCCAGTACGGTCGGTCGTCAATCTCGACAAGTTGACATATGCCGGAAATCTGGAGAACCTGGCCGACATTGCAGATGATTCCCGATACCGCTTTGTCAGGGGAGACATCGCAGATACGGAATTGGTGAGGCGTGTTTTGGAAGAGAACCGCATCGATGCGGTTGTTCATTTTGCAGCCGAGTCGCATGTCGACCGTTCCATTCTCGACTCATCTCCCTTTATCCAGACAAACATCGTAGGAACACAAGTACTGCTTGATGCCAGTCGGGCTGTGGGTGTGGACCGATTCGTGCAGGTTTCGACAGACGAGGTCTATGGTTCGCTCGGAGAGGAAGGTTTTTTTACCGAGCAGACACCATTGGCTCCCAATAGTCCCTATTCGGCTTCAAAAGCATCAGCAGATTTACTGGTTCGCAGTTATTACCACACTTTTGATTTTCCCGGCATTATTACCCGCTGCTCCAATAACTATGGCCCCTATCAATTTCCTGAAAAATTGATTCCACTGTTTATTTCCAATGCACGTAACGACCGGCCCCTTCCTGTTTACGGTGATGGAAAGAATGTAAGAGACTGGATTCATGTTTCGGATCATTGTGCGGGAGTTGCCCAGGCACTCCTGCAAGGACGACCGGGAGAGGTTTACAATTTTGGCGGGCGGAGTGAGTGGAGAAATATCGAACTGACAGAATTCCTGCTCGATTTGCTGGGAAAACCGAAATCGCTGATTCAGTATGTCAAGGACAGACTTGGGCACGATTTACGTTATGCGATCGATTGCAGCAAAGCGGAAAGCGAATTGAACTGGTCTCCTCAAGTGACGTTCAAACAGGGACTGAAGGAAACGGTAGATTGGTATCTGGAGCATGAATCGTGGTGTGCAAGGATACTCAGTGGCGACTATCGGAACTATTACTATCAGCAGTACGGTGAAACGTTGAACCAGGAGTGAAGCAGGGGCAGCGTTTCGACACCAATCTGTCTATCAGTTCCGTCCTGCCTTCCCAAAATGTGCTAAACTTGGCAAAACTTTCTGGAAGCGGAAACTTCCGAAAAAAAATACGAATAGATTTAAGGGTCAAGCATGAATATTGTTGTGATTGGTACCGGGTATGTTGGTTTGGTTACTGGAACCTGTTTTGCCGAAAGTGGCAATGATGTAACTTGTGTCGATATTGACGAGGACAAAATTAATCGTCTCCAGCAGGGCGAAATACCTATCTACGAGCCCGGTTTGACAGAATTGGTCAAGCGAAATGCTGCTTCGGAAAGGTTGAAGTTTACGACAGATCTGGCCAGTTGTGTCCCAGCGGCTACCTGTGTTTTCCTGGCTGTGGGAACCCCGATGGACGATGATGGCTCTGCCGATCTGAGCGGAATTTGGGCCGCCTGTGATTCCATTGCCCCGCACTTGTCCGAAGAGGCGATCGTCATTTGCAAAAGCACCGTTCCTGTTGGAACCAATCGAAAAGTTTATGAACGGCTCAAAGAGAAGTTGGGACGTGAGGTGAATGTTGCCTCCAACCCGGAGTTTCTCAAGGAAGGTTGCGCGATTCAGGATTTTACCAAGCCGGATCGTGTTGTCGTGGGCGTGATGTCTGAACGGGTCGGCAAAGTTCTCGAAGAACTTTACAAACCCTTTTTACGAACTGAAAATCCATTTTTGGTGATGGGGCTGGAATCGGCGGAAATGACCAAATATGCGGCCAACTGCATGCTGGCAACAAAAATCAGCTTCATCAACCAGATGGCCAATTTGTGCGAAAAAGTTGGTGCTGACGTGAATGATGTGCGAAAAGGGATGGGGCACGACCAACGAATCGGATTTCAATTTCTGTTTCCCGGGGCAGGGTATGGTGGTTCCTGTTTTCCCAAGGATGTTCGGGCCTTGATCGCAACGGGGCAGGAAAATGGCCTGACACCCGAACTGCTTCTTTCGGTCGATCACGTCAATCAAATTCAAAAGAATGTCCTGTTCAACAAGATCGAACGTTACTTTCAGGGGAATCTGAAAGATCGGACCATCGCGGTTTGGGGCTTGGCGTTCAAGCCGAGGACTGACGACATCCGGGAGGCTCCTGCTCTTGTTCTGATTGACCAACTTCTTGAAGCCGGAGCCAAAGTGCATGCACACGATCCAATCGCTATGGAGAATGTCAAGGCGATTTATGGGGACAGGATTGCGTATTCCGACCATCATTACGACGCTCTTCACGGTTCAGATGCCCTGGCAATCTGTACCGAATGGAACGAATACCGCGCCCCCGATTTCGATTACATCAAACACCACCTGAGCGAACCGGCCATCTTCGACGGTCGTAACCTGTTTGAACCGGACAAGATGTTTGAACGTGGTTTCTTTTACTCGGGGATCGGACTGAAGCAACCCCAGCGATAGCAGGGGAGATGCCTTACTCCGATTTCGGCTCTACATCAAGAGATTCCGGATCAACGTCCTTGTATTCTCCTGCCAGATAGAAGACATAGTTTACCAGATCCCAGATTTGATCTTGAGTTAGCCCTTTGGCACCGTAAGCCGGCATTGGTGTCCCCTTGACGCCTGTTGCAATCGCTCGGTAAACGGCATGGGATGTCTCTTCATCGGGATTGGAGGCACCATGAAATACGCCATACGTCAAATCGCGTGGCACAACCACGTTTCCCCAGATATCGTGCAACCCCGGTTCGTCATAATCGGAACCATCCGGTCTTTTTTGTACTTTGGAAACCTGATCTCCATCCCCTTTCCCTGTCAAACCGTGGCATGAAGCACATTGTGTCGAAGTGGAGAGGTACAGGATTTTACCGTTGGCAAGTGATGAAATAGATGGTTCAGCTTTCGAGGGAGCAGTTCCTTCCGGTCTCGAACCGGGAACTTCGAACTGACAGTCCGGGTCGTCAGCCTGTGCCCATTTTTCAGCGACATCTGCGGAAATGTCGTATGCGATTTCCGGAAAATCAATCTTCAAAAACTCATCGACCTCTTTCTGGAACTGCTTCTTGATGGCTTTCCTCTCCTGTTCCGATTCAGCCTCTGCAAGCTGCTCGTCCAAAGCGGCCTGGGAGAAGTCGATTTCCGATTCGATACAAAGGCCGCGTTCAATTTCACCGCGCATAGACAGGTACTTTGTGTATTGCACCAAGGCATCAATCTCATGATTTCCCAGGATCTGGAAGGCGGGCATGGCCGTCCCCGGGATCCCTCCCTTCAACAAAATTCGCAGATCTTCACTTGACGCTTTGCAGTTCGCTTTTGTTGTCGTGTATTTCACAACGCCGAGCCTTAAATCACGCGGCTTCGGTTTGAGCATGTGTGCCTGTGGGCCATTTCCATCCCCTGTTGCAGCGTGACATTTTTGACAATAATGCTTGTAAAGTTCACGACCGGTTCTCAGTGTTTCATTCGGCTTGACAACGCAAGGTGAACCTTTTTCAGCCAGTTCACAAAGTGGCTCAGCCAACGTAATAACTCCGGATATTTTGTTGAATTCCGCCACCTTGACTTTATATGGGTACGCCGCCGAGATTCTCCCATCTTCGGCCGCTTCCAGTTCCGCTTCCAAAATCGTTTCGGGGTCAAGCAAGATTTCTACGACATCACCCGCAACAACTTCAGGAGCTTCTCCGGAGTATCTTATTTTCAACCGGACGATGCGACCATCTTCAGTTCTTTCCTTGACGGATCTGATCTTCCCCTCGATTCCTCCCCGCTCAATCGGGAACCAGGAGGGACAATCGGGGTTCGGGACAGTGCCAAATTTGTTGGCTAACTCTGTTTTAATCGCTTGGCGGATTTCCGGAACCAGCTTTTTCGCCCTTTGGCTTTCTACGAAAACCGGATCCTGCGGTTTGGTGCAACCGCAAACCAGACCGAAAACAGCTGCAGAAAAAAGAAAGCCAGAGGCAATCGAACATCTATGAATGATCGCTAAAACAGAGAGCATTGGGGTACTTCCTTCAAACAAAGACAACTCTACCAATAAGGATCAACAGCCACAGACCGGCGGTTTGCTCTCCTTGAACCCGACAGCGCACTGCCTGTTGCTCCACAGTATCTGGTTCTTCAGCCATGATCGCAATGAAAAATTCGGATATGTGACATTTTGTAGCAACGGGAGATGCCATGACACAAAACGGACACGCCCCCCTTGTGCAAACCGGGCGTTGAGGGCTCCCGGATTTCCGGGTATCCCGAATTCTCCTGATGATATTATAACTGGCTCAGACAGGGGGCAATGAAGAATATGAGGATGTTTCCGGTATTGTGGCAGCAACTTATGCGGGCGTAACGGGTTACAATGATTGGAAAAACAGAATTCATTCAGCCGGGGCATCTTGCGATGGGCATTACCGTTTGAGACTGGCTGGCAGTCAGCTGATCAAGATAGAATGACGATTCGTGAACGTGATTCCACACTCTCTCTGTCGACATCGAAAGGAGTCTGTTTATACTACCGACTGTTATGTCCTTTGCACCTGCCGACTCGCTGGTCAGTCCTTGCCGGAAAGATTGGATGGGGCCGGAAGGATGGGCTGGGCAGACGCGGATCATTTTGTATTTCCAGATAGAGCTAACCACTTATGACTCCCGACTATCTTTCAGAAAGTCTTGTTCACGATCCAGTTCATGGATATATCTCGTTTGTTTCACGCTGGGGACTGGAGGAGCATTGCAGCCTGGCTCATCGGAGCCAGGCAGAGGCATCGCTTTCATCGCAGTTGGCAAGTCATGTCACGGCGATGCAGGAGGGGGAAGTTTCCGAACAGCAGATTATTGATCATCCCTGGGTGCAGCGAATGAGGCAGATACACCAGTTGCAAACCGCCTGGTGGGTTTTCCCCTCCGCCGAACATACGCGATTTCAGCACATTCTTGGTGCCATGCACCTGGCGTCCCGCTGCATTGACCAATGGTACGATTCCCTGCGTGATTCCTGCGAGAATGTCCCGAGCAAGGCGCATGTGGAATCTCTGGTTCGACTTGCTGCGTTGCTGCATGATGTCGGACACGGACCGTTCGGGCATTTCTTCGATGATCACTATCTGGATCAATACAATCTAACGCACGAAGATATTGGAGCGCACATTATTGAACATGAATTGGGTGAGCTGATTCGTGGTGTCAGACGGAATCCGAATGGTGTGATGAAGCCGCTGGAAGTGCTTGATCCGAAACAGATCGGCTGGCTCATTCGCAGGCCAAAAGATGGCGAGAGCGACGGACACCCCGATTGGCTGAAAAAACTGCGTGCCCTGTTCAGCGGAATCTATACTGTCGATAACATGGACTTCGTGCTGCGGGATGCTTATATGTCCGGTTACAACACGAAGGCATTCGATGTTTCACGCTTGCTGCATTACAGCTTTTTTACTCCGGAAGGGTTAACCATTCATGCGCGTGGTTTGCCGACATTGATCAGTTTTATTGAAACGCGGGCGAGTCTGTTTCGCACCATCTATTTTCATCGAACTGTTCGCGGTCTTGATATCGCCCTGGAAGAACTGTTCCCGCAAACGATGAAACATCTATTCCCGGGGAATCCGTTGGAGCATCTCGATGAATACCTGCGGTTGACAGAATTTTCGTTTCTGGTTGATATCGGTCGATGGTCACGGAGTCAGGTTTCTGAAATTAAGGAGTTGGGAACGCGCTGGGAAGCGATTTTGCGCCGGGAAGTGACCTGGAAAATGGCGTGTGAACGCTCAATCAATTTTCATGCAACCGCTGCGGCGAGAATGACGATCTTTTCAGAACCGGACCTCATTTTGAAACGGGTGCGGGATCGCTTACCAGCCGAACTTCGGAATATCCCGCTGCGTCACGATGTCGCCCAGCACTATCACCGTCCCAGCGCAAAACTGCCGACTCACGGACAGAATTTCCTGCTTGATCCTGCGATCAACCAGCCTCGTGAATTGAATGATGATGACCTGTTCCGGGAATTGCCGATCAGCTTTCTCATCTTCCGGATTTACGCTCAGGATCATGGACACGAAAAAATTCTGAACGATGCCCTCAATTCCGTCCTGGGCGATGCCACCGATGCCAAAACGAATATGTAAACAGGGTGTCTGCACATTGGCAGACCATGCGTGAACAGGTCTCGTCGACTATATTCCCGATGCCTCTTTTCTAGGCACTTCTGATCCTGTTGCGCTATTTATTGCCGCTCTGAACGCAACTCAGAGAAAAAACAAATGGCAGATGAGGGGCGTAACTCCCGTCAGTCCAGCAGGATACGGCGAATGCCAAAGAGGTGTCTGAATCTCTGGCACGTCTTTTGCTCGGGAAGCGAACTGCGGTCTCTGTCTCTCTTTCCAGACAGGCTTCCATAGTCGAAGGTGTGGCCGGTTTGATAAGTGTTTATTGAGCCGGACGAGCGCCCATGCCTTCGACTTTTTCTTTCTCCACTTTTTCGGTTGCAACTGCTGTTGTATACTCTGCTTTGTATTTGTCTGGGAAATTGTTCACCACTTATGATGCAGAATTGCCGATGCCTGTTCGCGTATGTAGTTTTGAATCCCGCCGATCGAATGAGATGGAGACTCTCATTAAAAAGTTGGGGGGAGAACCGACGATTGCTCCCTCCATGCGGGAGGTTCCGCTGGAAGAAAATGTGATCGCAGGTCAATTTGCAGACAGGATGATTGAAGGGCAGGTCGATATCGTCATCTTCATGACGGGGGTCGGAGCCCAAACATTGCTCGATGCGATTGCCGCACTCGGACACCTGGAACCTTTTCTTGTTTCTCTGGCAAAGCGGGTGGTCATTGTTCGTGGTCCGAAACCGTTTGCCTTGCTTCGTGAACGAAACATTCGTGTTGACTACCGGGCTGAAGAACCAAATACCTGGCGTGAAATATTGACTTTGATCGATAACCACTCTCTCTTGCAAACGGGTAAAAAGGTCGCCGTTCAGGAGTATGGTAAACCGAATCTTGAATTCTACGAGGAATTGAAAAAGCGGGGAGCCGAAGTGCTTCCGGTTCCCGTTTATCGTTGGGAATTTCCAACAGATCTGGAGCCCCTTCACCAAGCTATTCAAGCGACTATTGCAGGACAATTCGACCTGCTACTATTTACATCTGCCAATCAGATTGACAATGTTCTTCAGGCAGCAGAGCAGCTTGGAGAACGTGAGAACTGGCTGCGGGCCGCCCGAAAGTGCACGCTCGCTTCCATTGGGCCAACATGCAGCGAACGTATGCGCGAACTCGGTTTACCTGTTCACCTGGAACCATCCCATCCCAAAATGGCCCATCTGGTTCGCGAGGCGATCGAGTACGTCAGCAGCAGTTAAGCCGGTCAATCAGCACACATTGATTATTGATCGGATAAGTGGACTCTGCTTCATGCAAAAATCGCCGTGTTGTCATGGCTTCGCCTGCCTAAATGGAAATTGGAGCGGGTTCACCAAAATTTCCACCAGGCTTTCGAGCGGCGGTTCGCCTCAGGCGTGATTTCCTGTCTGGAATAGTCAGAAGGATGATGTTGATAATTCCCGGAGGTAATGACTTCCATTTCGGGGAGCAGAACACAGCTTAAATCTCCTTCCAATCCTCCCGAAGTATCACACAGAATTCGCTGTTTTCTGATTATGACCTTGGGAACACAGACATGCCCGGAAATCACTGTTTGCAGACATCCAGGAGGGAGGGGGCCTTCGGCGTAACTTTTCTCGCACAGCCACTGTGGACGATTCAGTGAAAAATCCCTTTGCCTCAGGATTTTCATTTGCGTTTCAAAAGGGGAGTAGGGATCAAGTCCCGCGTGGATGACCAGATAGCGTGGGTGTTCGACCAGCCAGGGCAAATTGGCCAGAAAAGCCCGGTGCGATTCTGGAAGAGCATTGCGAAGAGCGCTCAAATCGGCAAATGGAACGTTGTACGAGGCAAATGTCGCTTCCGCACTGTAATGATCCAACCAACGTTCCGCCCAATTGGAGTACTCGGGAGCCGGGATCAGCCCCAGTGAAGCGGCCATTGCGAAGTCGTGATTGCCGGCAACAGCGGTCGTTCGAGGATGAAAGTGGTAAAATTCGTGGAACATGTCAATTGCCGCCCGGGTATCAGGCCCACGATCCACAAAATCGCCCGCAAAAACGACCCAGCGATCTTCAAACAGAGGAGCATCCTGCAACCGATCGAGAATCACTCCCAGTTTGTCAACCTGGCCGTGTACATCGCCGATAACAGCAATGGGGCCATCAATTTCACTCGCCAGCTTTATGTCCATAGGTAATACTTTGGTGCACTGTAACCATTAATCGCGCATTCCCCTCCACTCTCATTCTAGCAGATTACCTCCCAGGTTCCCAAGTGAACTTTTTGTACGAAAAAACGGGAAATGAAACGGGAGTCTTTCAATAGAACATATGAAAGAACGTATGAGCCGTTCACTCGTTTCACTTATCGAGCGCCCAACGAATCCCTTTGGATACCGCGATCCAACCACGCTGTGTACCTGCACTGAAAATACCTGCATTGAAGCCTAAGCTATTCCAAACCTGTTTCCCTTGAATATGCTTTCGTGCATCAATCTGCCATTCACGACAGAAAAACGCTCATCATCCGAGCGGCCTGGAGGATATGCATCACACTGATGTTTTTCGATGGTTTCTGTAAAGGTTTCCGTAAAGAACTCGGCCTGGGTTGTGTCCTGTTCTTGTTCAGTTATACAATGCACCTGTTTGCCATTATTCAGGCTCGTCTTGTTTATCTTCTCTCTCACCTTCGGGGAGTAATCACGGAATGACGTCCGCAACGGAATCACTTAAAGACTTACATCAACTGCATTTACAAATTGAGGAATTACAGACCGAACTGGAACGCGGCCCGATGCAGATCCAGGCGAGGAAAAAGATTGTCGCAAATAAGGAAGAGGCACTTGACAATTTCCTGAACCAACTCACGCAAATGAAGAAATCATCGGATTCCAAAGCACTTGAGCTGAAAACTCTGGAAGCCAAACTTGAGGATTTGCAGGGCAAACTGAACGCGGCAAGTTCCAATCGGGAATTCGATTCGATCAAAGGCCAGATCAAAGCCGATGAAATGGCGAAATCCGTTCTGGAAGATGAGGTTCTGGAAATACTGGATCGTATCGATGAAGAATCCGGAAAACAGTCCCAACTTGAACAGGAACTGGAGTCGGCCAGGCAGGAAGCAAGCCGATTCTCCAGTCAGTTTGAAACCAGAGCACAGGAGTTGAAACAGGAACTGGAGGGGTTGAAACAGAAACTGCAGGCAGCCGAAAAAATGTTGCCCTCGGAGCCGCTGGTTTTGTACCGCAGGCTGGTGGCACAAAAGGGAGCCAAGGCTCTGGCGAAAGTTCGCGGGGGAGCTTGCAGCAACTGCTTTGTTTCAATAACTGCCCAACAGAAGATATTGATCAACTCGGATGCCTTCGAGTTTTGCACCAACTGCGGCTCTCTGCTTTACAATGACGAGCAAGGAGAATAGTTTTGGGAAATCAGCGGAAGTTTCAATTTCACCTGATTGGAAAGTACCTCTTCCGTCACCGTCTCCCTCTTGAGACCGAAACGAATCTGTTCGTCCTGGTAAGTGTGTTGGACATCATCATGACCTGGGTTCTGATCAGTCGGGGAGGGTTTGTGGAATCAAATCCGGTCGCCAACTACTTTCTGCTTCGATGGGGGAAAAACGGACTGGTCGGTTTCAAGTTTTGTGCAGTACTGGTTGTCTGCCTCGCGACCCAGCTGATTGCCATCAAGCGAATTCAGTTGGCCCGGCTGGTTCTTCTCGTTGGAATAACCGTAGTCTCAATCGTTGTTATTTACAGCTTCTCCCTGTTTCTCAAAGCCGGGCACGGGACGCCGATACATCTTGTTTGACAATTGGTTGGCGAGGTTGAAATATCTTATTCCGGTAAAAAGCCCCGCTCCCTCAGTTCAGTAAGATTATCCGGAGCACTGGAGAGAACCCGTTCTGTCGCATATTTGAGCAACGCGACACCGGCCAACTCTTCGGGAGCTACCAAAATCGCAACCTGTTCCTGTTCCTCCTGGTCAAGTTGTTTGTTCAGGCGATCGACAACTTCATCCACCTGATCGCTGACGATCTTTTCCGGTCCGGAGTGGTTGCTCAACTTCAAGTTTGAAAAAGCAGCCGATCGAGCCAGGAGAAAATCAACCAGCCTTTCTCCCTGATCATCCTCGAAAAAATCCTGGAACTCGGGGCGGGCATTATGCGGCGTAATGATCATCGGCTTGGTGATCCTGATTTCCCCTCTGCGAACCTTGATCGGTTTCCCGGCTTCTCCAGGATCGAGAACGAGATAATATTGAAGTTCAGAATCTCCGAATGTGAAAAGCGAATTGTGCACAGGGCGAACGATTGATACGGCTTCCCAAAGCTGTTCCATGTAGTTTTCATCATCAAAGTTGCTGAATGGCATGCTGGTTCAAATCGGTTAGAGGCTTTTCGTGCTTGCGGCGCTCTCGCAGGGACGCTCCACGCTTGAAACTACGAGCTTGCAGACATATGTCGATGAGAGCCACTTTGAGTCACGGGTAAAAAATATACAACAGCGAAGATTGTTGCACACGACACCCTGTGCGCAACCACACGTTCGTCGTTCCTCTCAAACAGAGTCGAGAGACAAACATGGGGAACACGCAAGAATAGTACCGTTTCGAACTACAAGCGGTCAACTTCTCCGCGCGAGAAATTCTCTCCGGGACTTCGGGAATTCATGGTCAGGCGAGGATATCTTTCGCGACCCGACCTGCCAGGTCGGTTAGACGGAAATCCCTGCTGGCGTATCGATAGGTGAGACGTTCATGATCGATTCCCAAAATGTGCAAGATTGTGGCGTGCAAATCGTTGACGTGCATTTTGTTTTCGATGGCATAATAACCGAAATCGTCAGTTGCTCCGTAGGCATAACCACCTTTCACACCTGCTCCGGCCATCCACATGGTGAAGCCATGCGGATTGTGGTCACGGCCATTCGTTCCCTGTGAAGTGGGTGTTCTTCCAAATTCCCCTCCCCACAAAACAAGAGTATCATCCAGCAACCCCCGTTGTTTCAAATCCTGCAGAAAACCTGCAATTGGCTTGTCAACCTCAGTCGCATTTTTTGTGTGTCCCTGATACAGGTTGCTGTGTTGATCCCACTGGACTTCGCTATCGCTGTGGGTCACTTGAACATAGCGCACACCCCGTTCCAGAAAACGTCTTGCCATCAGGCATTGTCTGCCGAAGTCTTCAGTGACGGCGTCGTCAATCCCATACATCGCCTGAGTCGCAGAAGTTTCCTGGGAAATATCCTGAGCTTCCGGCATGGAGGATTGCATTCGATAAGCCAATTCAAATGAGTTGAGCCTACCTTCAATCGACTGGTTCTCTCCAACCGTTTTCAGATGATCGTGATTCATCGATGAAATGAGGTCGAGCTGTTTTCTCTGGAGCGACAGGTCGATTCGGTCGTTTTGAATATGTTTCACTTTGGCCTTTGCCGCAGGAATAGAAGCGTTTCCTATTGGTGTCCCCTGACAATAGGCAGGCAGGAAGGCCGTTCCCCAATTATTCACCCCTCCATGGGCCAGTGTGGGACAAATCGTAATGAACGCAGGCAGATTCTGGTTTTCGGTACCGAGACCATACGTAATCCATGAACCCATCGAGGGACGCACGAACTGATCGGAACCGGTGTGGATTTTCAACAGAGCGCCCCCATGAGCCGGATTGGTCCCATGAACGGACCGCAAAATACACAGGTCGTCGATATGTTTCGAAAGGTGCGGAAAAAGCTCGCTGACCGGCAGACCGCTTTGGCCGCGTCGATGGAACTTCCAGGGAGATTTCAGGAGATTTCCCTGTTTGGCAAAGGTAACTTTCGGCAAATCGAAAGGCGGGGGTGTTCCATCGTACTTCGTCAGCATCGGTTTGGGGTCGAATGTATCGACGTGCGATGGCCCTCCCTTCATGAACAGAAAGACAATGCGTTTGGCGCGAGGCGGGAAGTGCGGCGGTTTGGGCGCCAACGGATTGTTGGAAGCAACCTGTTTTCGCTCCGCTTTCGCTTCTTCTCCCAGCATGGCCATCAACGCCAGATGACCAAAACCGACAGCCGAGTTTTTCAGCAGCAGTCTTCTTTGTCGTAGCGTGCAATTGTGATTCATGATTACCTCACATAGATGAACTCGTTGCTGGAAAACAAAGCCTGACAAAACAGCGACCAGGCCCGTTGTTTCTGGACGGGATCGACCTGGGTCGCATCAAGCATTGCCAACTCGGAAATTCCCTGAATGAAATACATTGCTTTTTTGGACTCCAGATCGGTTGGACGTCTTCCCAATGTTTTTCTGTAGGCCACGCTGATTCTTTCGATATCGGAAATCGGCTGTTCCAACAGCATTTGGGCCAGTGCATCTGCAGAATCCATGATCAACGGTGAATTCAGCATTAATAATGCCTGAGGTGCTACGGTCGTCGTG
>JALTOP010000375.1 GCA_027000105.1 Planctomycetaceae bacterium
AAAAGCGGATTCGACAAGGCACAACTGCACCGCCCGGATCTCGTCATCATTGACTATCAGATGCCCGGATGGGATGGGCTGCGAACTCTGAGGGCTTTCCGGAATGACCTGCGCTTTCAATCCGTTAAAACAATGATGCTCACTTCGGATGCCACAAAGGAAACTGTCCTGGCCGCCATAGAAGCCGGCGCTGACAGTTACATTATCAAGACGACCTTCAATAAAGATGACTTTCTGGCGAAAATTGAACAACACCTCAGCCCGACAATCGTGCGTGCTGTCAATGTGAAGTCAAGCAAAACATTGCCGAACGCTCCTCAACAATCGACAGGCAAACCCAAGCCGTTCAGTGCCGACCAGAAGCCAGCCATTCAATTGGGAAATGGAAAGAACAGTCTCAATCCTGTCCCCTCTGCTCCTTCCGGCGATCCCACCGCGAACACTTCAACATCACCAGATGCCGGGTCTGTATCCCGCCCAGCCAATCAGGCGAAAGAAACTCCGTTCTCGCCGAAAAACAACGAAACGGTCTCTGACAATTCTTACACGGAGGAAGAATACGACCTGGCAAAGGAAATGGAAGAATTCAGGAAAACACTGCTCACGCAAAAAGCAACAGATGAGCTGATCGAAGCGGCTTCCACACCGGTACAAGTCGGCCCCTCGGAAGAAGAAATGCTTGAAGATTATATTGATGAATGGGAATAGTCCGGGCAGTCACATTCTCGCTTCTACGCATACCTGCTGCAGTCATGACTGCGATAACTGCCAACACGACTGCATTTTGATCACCAAAGCGGTTGCATCATCCGATTCCCGGTTCCCCGCACTGTGGGCCAGCATTCGATTCCAGATGGCTTGAAATATAGTTTCTGCATTTTGATGCATCGAAAGCCTGGCAGCCGCCGCGATACCGTCCTGTCGAAACAGGCGGTGCGTGGCACGACTCATCGCTTCACTGACTCCGTCGGTATAAAGCACAAGAACATCACCTGATGAAAGAGAAACGGTATCCTGTCTGTAGTTGATATCTCCATCGATGCCGAGCAACAACCCGTGCGAAGGAAGATAATTCAAATTTTTTCCCGACAGATGAATAGGCGAAGGATGCCCCGCATTGCAAAACGTGAATGTCATTTTTTGTAAATCAAACAGTCCACAAACAGCACTCATGAATTGATGAGCATCTGTCAAATTGACGAGCATGCGGTTCAGATTTTCCATGAAACAGCACGGTTGGAAAGAGGCCAACCTTTCATCTATTGAAAGATTGGCAGTTTTTTCCCGCTCGCCCCAAAACCCGGAATGCTCAATTTCTGAAATCATCGCGTAAACGGCCCCGCGAACCGCCGTCATCACCATAGCCGCTGGAATACTGTTTCCGGATGCGTCCCCCACTACAACAAACAGATACCGCTGACCGAGCGGGATCAATTCGCACAGATCCCCGCCGAGATCGAACTGACTCAGACAGCGACCGTAACAGTCAATGAGCTGATCCGGTGATTGATACTCCACTAACTGGGCAGGCTGTGTTGCAGAGGCCAACCGCAATTCCGTTTTCAACCGTCGATGGTTCGCACTTTGCCGGAAAAGAATCACACGATCGAGAATCGTTCCCAACTGTACCGCGATCGATTGCAACACGTGATAGTCACGATCGTTGATCGTGCGGAATCTCCGATCAAAAAACCAGAGTGTTCCCACCGGGCCGTCTGAAGTGGCCACCTTGAAACAGATGCCCGTGGTAACATATTTGGGCAGCCATTCCCTTTCCTGCTCTGAGTGACTGCTGCAAACTGACACATCGTTGATCAACGCCTGGCGATCGAAACAGGCGTTCCGCAGATCCCGTTCGACATGGGGCAACTCCTCCAAACCCTGGTGACAATAATGCTTCAGCCGTAGTGATGTCCCATCCTCATCCAGTAGAAAAAAGGCGGCCCCGCGATAGCCCGTCAGTTTCACCGCCGTTTTCATGGTCTGTTCAACAAGAACATTAACCTGCTGAAGATCGTCGACTGTTCCCGAAGGCTCTCCCTGCCGAAGATTTTGCAGCGATTCTTTCAGTTCGGTATAATCAGCCGCCATTCGGGAAAGAGTATCGGCCAACTGGCAGGCGTCCAGAAAACCCTGGTTGAGCGTTTCACCTTCATCAATCCGGACACAGAGTTTGCCCAGTGACTGCCGACCTTTGCAAATGGATGACTCCCAGACAATTGGCCGTGTTTTCTCCCGCAACCGCTTTCTGTGTGAGAAGTGATGCCGGGGGATGTGAGACAGATTTTGATCCCGGCCACTGTCGGCGGCTGAATGAAATTCGAGTCGCGCGTTGGGAATTTCTATCTGCTTGCACACACGTCGCAACCAGATTTCAACATCATCCTGTACGCAAACTATCATGAAATTTGAATCCGGTTGAATAAAACGCCCGGTTTGAGACAGGGCGGGACCGACGACAGACCACCCGAGAGCATCAACCCGGCGTCGGTCTGCTGCGGAACGTCGCGGCATCTTCCGCGAAAACTCGATCGAATCTCTCAGGCATGTCCCAGACAATAACCTGTCCCAGACATTGAATCGTCGAATCGTCACTCGACAAGAACCTCAGACTATAACCTCAGACTATTCATCGACTGGCCGGTTTGTCATTCCCCCACCGAGATAAAAAAAGATATGTAAACTGCTGGAAGCTCAAGACTTTTCTGTTATTGAACAGTACAATCACACACTTTCTTATAACTGTCACACTTTACTGAGCTGTTACACTTTACCGAGACCGTTCTACTTAACACTCCCTCTTTTCAATCAGAGATGGCGATGGACGTAACCTCCGATCAGAACTCAATGCCGCGACTGGCAATTACGATGGGCGATCCCGCCGGGATTGGACCGGAACTTTGTTTGAAATACCTGGATTCTTTCCGGGGGAAAACAGACTGCGTTCCGCTTATTTTTGGTGACGCCACTGTTTTGCACCAGGTTGCCCAACATCTTGGCTGGAGTTATTCCCTCCCTTCCATCACGTGGGAACAGTACCTCAGAAACCCGACTTCAGTTGCCCAAGCCACTCTTATTGATATGCAGAGCCTGCAGGACAATTCCGTTCGACCAGGCATAATCGACCGGGCACACGGTCAAGCTGCCTACCTTTACGTTCGGCGGGCCATTGAACAGGCAATCTGCGGCAATGTTGATGCTGTTGTCACGAATCCGATCCACAAGGAAGCACTGAATCGTGCAGGGCTTTCCTATCCCGGACACACCGAGATTCTGGCAACAATGACCGCATCGGACTCCATCTGCATGATGCTCACATCGGAAAAAATCACCTGTTCGCTGGTGACAGCCCATGTTGCTTACGAAGATGTCCCGAAACGGTTAAGCACCGGACGGATTCTTGAAGTGATACACCTGACGAA
>JALTOP010000376.1 GCA_027000105.1 Planctomycetaceae bacterium
GATTTTGGGGCGGCCATCCGGGGTGGTCTGCAGACCGACAGCTCCAGGATCGACACCTGTGTCAAAAATCGCGACAACAACACCTCGTCCATCAGATTCTGGGTGCTGTTCCAGAAAACGATCCGCTCCCGTTTCCTTTTTGGGCATCCAGCTCAAATCTTCATGAGAGCGAGAATCTGCCGCTGGTTCTTTTTGTATCGCTAATGACGATTCTGTCGATGAACTGGCTGATGCAAAAAACGCGATCTGATCCCCGGAAATGGCAAACGCAGGGAGGGAGAGTATCAACAAAAACAGGGCGATCGGGGTTCGAGACATATGATTCCTCGTGATTTCCTGGTGCTGCAAGCAGCGACCGATGTGTAGCCCGTTGGGCGTTTCATAAGCGATAAACTGTAAGCGGCGTCCAACATCAATCCGAAAGTTTGATGCCCGTCGAAAACGCCTTCAGGAAGCGAGAAGTCTTCCTATCCTCTGTGTCTATCCTAGTTTGTAATTCCTTTGGTGCCAAACCATCAAAGGGGGATCCATGAAAAAATCCCACTAAATCCAAGGGAGAATTGGAGTTCAGTGGGATGAACCGGGTTCTTCGGCAGATTATTTGGGAGTTTCAATCGCCTTGGCGGAAAGGATTTTGACATCTTCCAACGGTCGATCCTGTGAGTTGGTGTCAACTCCTCCAATCTTCATGACAACATCAAGCGATTCCTGATTGGCCGTTTTGCCGAAAACCGTATATTGGTTATCCAGGTGGGGAACCCGTCCCAGGCAGATGAAAAACTGTGAGCCGGCGGAGTTCGGATCATTTGTACGAGCCATCGAAAGTACACCCGCTTCGTGCGGTTTATCATTGAACTCGGCGTCAATTGTGTAACCGGGGCCGCCTGTTCCGGTTCCATGTGGGCACCCAATTTGCACAACGAAATCCGGAATAACCCGGTGGGCAATGACTCCATCATAAAAACCGATTTTCGCCAGTCCATAAATGTTTTTCACATGTTCTGGTGCGACATCGGCCCACAAATCGAGAAGAATGTTTCCGAGTGTTGTTTCCAATTCGATTTGATAGTTGTTTTTATCAAAGTCCATCTCAGCTGTCGCTGCATCGACCTCGGTACGGTAGTTTTTAGTCATTAAGAATACTCATTTCTGTTAAATAGTGGTCTCGATAAAGGAGGAGTGATTTCGTCAGGATTGAATTCAGATGCTCCCGATCCAGATACGCCAGGCCGTTGGCTTCAGGATGTTACTTGCGGGGTTTCTTTGTGGTCTTTGTTTTTTTCTTGACGGCTTTCTTTTTTGGCTTTTCCGCTGTTTTTTTTACAGCGGTCTTTTTCTTGTTAACGGTTTTCTTTGTTGCTGTTTTCTTTTTGACAGGGGATTTGGCGGCGGCTTTTTTTCCACCGGTCGTCTTTTTGCTGGTCGTCTTTTTAGTGGCAGTTTTCTTTTTGCTGGCGCCAGATGTGGTTGCGCTACTTTTCTTCGTCGCCGTTTTCCTGTCGCTGGTTTTCTTCTTGTTAACGACCTTCTTGTTGGTGGTCTTCCTGGCCGCAGTCTTTTTTGAGTCTGCTGACGCTTTCGATTCAGCGGTCTTTTTCTTTACCGTCTTTGTTTTTGCCGGTTTTCGTGGAACCTTCAATTTGCCTGCAATCAGAGATTTCAAACGGTCGGGAACTGCCTTGAGGGAGTCGAGTGGTGTTTCGGGATCAGCTGGCGGAACGGATTCCATAATCTTCTGATATTTGGAATCGGAGGCCAGGCAGGAGAACAGATAATAAAACAGCGGGACATCCGATTTTCGTACCGCGCCCTTCAGTTGCTCCGCAGCGGTTTTGATTTTCGTTTTCGGTTCGAGCAATCCGAGCCAGATCGCAGCAGACAGAATACTGTCACTGACAGGAACGATATGGCTTCCGAGGGCATATAAAAGGGTGTGGGCAATTGAGAAAGGGGTTAAAGATTTGATTTTTTTCAGATGTTTTTCAGCTGAATCCATGGTTTTCTTTTTGAGATCTTCCAGATCAAACGTGTAACCGGATTCAAAAACGAATTGCAGCACTTCCCGTACGCGCATCGCCCGCCATTCCGGATCGCTCATGTCGACAAACGCATTCTGGATTTCCGTGATTGAGCTGACCCGCAGTTCGTTGTAATCGTAGAAATCATCTTTCAGCCGCTGCAACGCTTTTTCCGCGTCGGTGGCGTTGCTGTTTTCCAGGCAAATGGAAAACAGTAGCGTGTCAAGCACATCATATTCGTAAGAGGGAGCCCGGGAGCCGTACTCTTTTTTGAGAATCGTTACAATTTGCTGACAGACTTTACTGCGATCGGAAGCCTTGATTTTGGAAGCAGCCATCTTTAATTATCCACCTATTGCGTG
Organism: Planctomycetaceae bacterium; assembly: GCA_027000105.1. Lineage (GTDB taxonomy): Bacteria > Planctomycetota > Planctomycetia > Planctomycetales > Planctomycetaceae > Rubinisphaera. The sequence goes on from JALTOP010000376.1 coordinate 2,381, forward strand.
TTGATTATTGCGTATGCGTACCAGGCCGGGAAAACGCCGTCAGTTCTATTTGGCGAACCGATGTTCTGTGAGAAGAATGGTCGGGTTTATAACCTGTCGAAGCTTTTTTCGCAATTTTCTGACGTCATCCATTATCGATAATCCATTCATTTCAGAGGTGAAAAGATGCGTATCCTTTCGGAGAGGCTGAAGGTGGCAGGCGGGGTTCCTTCTCATGTCAATCCTTCCGTGTCAAGCCTTCCAGTTGATGTTGAATGTTTTTCATCAATGTTGCCTACGAAATATTCCAGGGTGTCGCCCATCAACTGCCCGCTGCAGCCCTAATCTGGTTGCTCTTCCTGTTGCTGCCTGGAATCATTCTGTTCCGGGTCTTCCGTGGCCCGATTTCTGTCCTCAGCCAACTGTTTGAGAATTCTTGATGCTTCGATGCTCTTTTTCACACTGTCGTCGAGGACAAAAGTCAAGACGGGAATGTAGCGTGTTGTCAGTCGTTCTGCAATTTTCTTCTGAAGATACCCTTTTGAAGATTCCAGTCCGCGCAGACAGAGACTCTGTTCCTTCTGGCTTCCCATGATGCTGACATAAACCTTGGCTGAACGCATATCGGCAGCGACTTCGACGTCCAGAACCGTTACATTCTTGACGCGAGGATCGTTCAATTCCAGAAGGATAGCCGAGCTGATGATTTCCCGAATTGCCCGGGCTGCTTTTGCTGTTCTACGTGTCGCCATCTGGCGGTTGCCTTGCTAAATTCCGATCGCGTTAGTGACTTGTCTGTTGAGTAATTGGTCTGCCCCGCAAAACAGGTTTCGGGACTCGTCTGCAGGTTCCGAAGCATTGAAGAGGCAGGGCGTACATTGCCAGAAATAAACGAGCATCAATCATCAAGCGACCGTTTTATCTCATCAAGTCGGAATGCTTCCAGAATGTCTCCTTCTTTGATGTCGTTAAATCCGTCCAGGCGGATTCCGCACTCCATGCCTTCCCGTACTGATTTGACATCATCCTTTTCCCTTCGCAGGGAGGCGATCGGGTAATCGTTCAGGATCGCCTGATCCCGGATCACGTGGACTCTGTCGTTTCGGTCAATGACGCCGTTCAGGATTCGGCAGCCCGCGATCACTCCTGTGCGACTGACGCTGAAGGTTTGCAGAACAATCGCCCGGCCAGTCGAGACTTCGACAGTTTCGGGGGCAAGCAATCCTTCGAGTGATTGTTTGATCTCGCGCGTGACCTCATAAATAATCGAGTAGCGACGGATCTCAACGCCTTCTTTCTGGGCATGTACTCGGGCACGATCTTCCGCCACGACATGGAAAGCGATAATAATCGCTCCAGAGGCAGCGGCCAGAGAAACGTCACTTTCATTGACGCCGCCAACGCCGGTGTGAAGAATTTCAATCTTTACTTCCGGATGCTCAAACTTGCTCAGTTCCCCGGTGAGTGCCTCAATGGAGCCGGGAGTGTCCGCCTTGAGAATCAACGGAAGTGTTTTGGGGCCGGAACCACCGAGAATCTCCTCCAATGTTTTGGGGCCACCGCGATCCGCCAACGAGACCGTTCGACCATGATGGATGCGCTGCTCTGCAATTTCCCTGGCCTGTTCAATATCTTCCATGACAAAGAAGTGTTCGCCAGCACCGGGAACGGAATTGAGACCGGCCACTTTCACTGGAGTGGAAGGGGGGGCTTCGGTGATTTCGGCATCGCTATCAGAAAACATCGCGCGGATTCTTCCGAAGGCAGTGCCGCAGACAATGACATCACCAATACGCAGCACACCCTGTTGGACAATCATCCAGGCTAATGGGCCGCGTCCTTCATCCTGAAACGCTTCCAGACAAATCCCGTAGGCTGGAACATCTTCCGACGCCTTGTACTCGTGCAGTTCAGCCGTCAGCAGAATCGTCTCCAGCAGTTCATCAATTCCCAGATTGTTCAAGGCTGAGGTGCGGACAAGTTCGGTGTCCCCTCCCCATTCTGAAACAAGCACATCCCGGGCGGCGAGTTCCTGTAGAACCTTCTGCTCATTGATATCCGGCAAGTCGATTTTGTTCAAAGCGACAATGAGGGGCACACCGGCCGCCTTTGCATGCGAGATACATTCAAGGGTTTGGGGCATCACTCCATCGTCGGCGGCAACGACCAGAACGATAATATCCGTGACATTCGCGCCACGCGCCCGCATCTCACCGAAGGCGGCATGACCGGGAGTATCCACAAAGGTTATTTTCTGGCCGTGGTGATCTACCTGGTAGGCAGCGATGTGTTGGGTAATTCCGCCCGCTTCTCCCTCAACCACGTTCGAGGCGCGGATCGCATCGACCAGGGTTGTCTTGCCATGATCGACATGCCCGAGAATGGTGACAACAGGAGGACGAGGTTTCAGAGACTCTGGGGGTATTTCGGTCTTCAGGCGTTCCTTGAGGACTTCTTCGATATCTTTTTCGCGTTTGATCTCCAGATCGACGCCGAGCTCGATCGCAATTTCAATGGCTGTCGACTCATCAAGGCTGTCATTGATTTTCGCCATGATTCCCTGATGAAACAGAGCTGTCATGATTTCTTTTGCAGGCCGTCCCATCGATTCGGAAAGCGAGCGAACGGTAATGGGAAGTTCAGTCACGGCGGAAGTTTTGTACTCGATTGGCGTGGTTCGCTTCTGCCGTTTTCTTCTTGGCTGGTACTGCCGTTCTTCTTCATCATCGCGTAGTCGTCTTCTCTGCTGACGACGCTGATCCCGCTGGTCGATCATTGAACTCAATCGGGATCGTTTTGTTTTATCGCTGACACCGCGCACATCCCCCTTGCGCTCGCGGTCGTGCTTCTCTTCCGCACTTTTCTTCAGGTGGGCGGCCAGGGGGCTTCGCCCATCAAGAACATCGGCAGTCAGTTTGACGTCCGGCTTTTGAGCGGGGGTATCGTCCTTTTTCTTTTTCGCAGTCTCCACGCTGAACTTGGGAGGCACGGCCATACTCGGGAGAGCTGGTTTTGGTTTTGGCTTCGGTTTTTTCACTCCTCTTTGAACCAGGCTGGCTCGGGGTTTCATGTCGCGAATCCGGGAGCCTTTTGACTCGCCGAGAGGAATTTTTTCTTCGGGACCTTCGCCAGTTTCCTGCTGTGTTGTGGCAGGCTCCGGTCTCTTCTCGGCTTCCGCTGTTTTTTCCTCTGCAGAATTTGTGTTTTCGTCGTCCTTGGGGGGCTTCCTCTCCAGATCGGTTCCCGAAACATCACCGGCAGCCTGTTTGTCTTTAGCGGCAACCTCCGGCACGGAATCGGCTGCGGTCTCTTTTTCTTCGCTCTTCTGTTCCGCTGTGTCGCTTCCGCTGCTTTCCGTATCCCGCGACTTCTTTGCCGTTGACTGGGAAGCACGGGACGCTTTGGTTTGTATGGTTCTGATTTTTTTCTCGGGAACCAGTTCCGGGACAAACTCCGGTGCATCGGGAATGCCGGCATCTTTTGTTGAAGAAGATTCACTGTTTTGAAGTGAATCGAGATAGGCCATTAAGCGATCGCGTTCTTCGGGCGAAATGCTCGCCAACGCAGAACTTTTTACAGTGATCCCTGCATCATTGCAGTGCTTGATGAGCTCTTTACTGTCAAGATTGAGCTCTTTCGCCAAAGCGAAAATCCGAATCTTCAAAACAAAACCTCTCTAAATGAATCTTCTGTATTGCCAACCGTAAGTTTGTATTGCCAATCGTAAGATCGTTGATTGCCGCTTCAGGCCTTTGGTGCAATGATCCAAAGTCCCTTTTTCACTCCGACTGTCACGAAAAAAACTGCGTTAATTCCCGTTCGTAAGTATTCGGAAACAGGCCAATTTCTGTTGATGTTGATCAGGTATGGATTGACATCTGTTGGAGTGCATCAGGCTTGCGAAATCAGGGGCTTTCTGGAATCAACCGGTTACCGGGTCCGGGTGTGGGGAGACTCGCTCCGTCCGGTCAAAGACTGCACCCGTCGATCAAAGACTGCACGCGATCAAACATTATCGGAATTATTCGTCGATTCCTCGTTGTTTGCCGGCGCATCTTCGACAGTTTGTTGTACCGTTTCCTGTTTTCCTTTGTCTGCGACAGAGACAGGAACCTGCTCTGCTGCCGCTTGCAAATTCTCCTCTTTTTCGCTGGATTCCTGTTCTGCCTCCTTGTTTGTCATTTCGGGGCTTCCTGCGTCTCCTGCATTCTCTGCCTCTACACTCTCCGCATTATCTTCGGTTTCGGCCGCTTCGCTCTTTGTCTCTTTTGGGGGTTCCGGCTGATGTCTGCTGATGTTTCGTCCTGCTGCCCGGGCAGCTTTTTCTTCCTGCTCCAGTCGCAAACTCTCCGCATCGGCGTATTCCGTGATTTCTTCGTACTGTTCCATCGAGAGATCGCTCAATTCCATCAGATGTTCCGGCTCGATCACGGAAAGGTCATCGAAGCTGAAAAAACCCTGCGAGACAAGCGACTCGGCGAGGTCTTCAGACACATGCGGAACTTCACTGAACATGACGACGGAGCGTTCAAGTTGTTCGTCCAGTTCGTCCCGTGTCATCACTTCGATGTCCCAGCCGACAAGCTTGGAAGCCAGGCGGACGTTCTGTCCTTTCTTTCCGATCGCAAGCGAAAGCTGGTCGTCCCGAACCAGGACAATAACCCGCCCCAGCATCGGGCACAGGATGACATCCTCGACTTCCGCAGGTTGCAGAGCGTTGGGGATGAGAATTTGCAGGGAATCGTTCCAGCGGACGATGTCGATTCTTTCGCCCCCCAATTCGTCAACGATCGTTCTGATTCTCGCTCCTCGAACGCCGACGCAGGCTCCGACAGCATCGACATTGCTGTCATCGCACGAAACAGCAACTTTCGATCGATATCCGGCTTCTCTCGCCAAAGATCGTACTTCGATGACATTTTCTGAAACTTCGGGGATTTCAACTTCGAAAAGTTGCCTGACAAAATCGGTATGAACTCTCGAAAGAATAATTTTCAGGCGGCTGCCCGATTTGCGCACATCCAGAATGATCGCACGGATTCTCTCGTTCACACGGTGACTTTCTCCCGGGATCTGCTCGCTACGCGGGAGGATGGCGTCAACTTTTCCCAGCGAAACGGTAGCAACGCCATATTCAAGACGTGTGATCGTTCCGGAAACAAGTTGGCTTTTCTGCTCAATATATTCCTCGTATAAAGCGTCCCGTTCCGCTTCCCGGATTTTTTGGATCATGACCTGCTTGGCGGTTTGGGCGGCGATGCGCCCGAGTATATCCGGATCCAGCAATTCACCATTATGAAGCACCTCGGGTTCGCCGGAATCACGATTGATGTTGACCGTCAGCTCATCTTCATCGCCGTAATGTTTGCGCAAGGCCGTGTAGATCGCCTGTTCGATACCTCCGAACACGATTTCCTTATCGATGCCTTTATCGCGGTGGATGGCATCGACAATCCTGATGACTTCGGTTGCGTTCATATCACTCCTTCCGAACTGGCCTGATTCTCCTTAATTATGTCCGGTTTTCGATGTTGATCCAGCGGAATTCGACTGGCACTTCACATCACCCCCGTTGCATTTCCAGGATCACGCCATAGTTGTATCAATATCATAAAAAAAAGCGGGTACCAAAATACCCACTTCCCTAAGGATTCAGAATCTTTTGAATTTCCACAAACAGAGGAAATTACCAAGATCAATATACAGGCTTCAGCCCGCATCCCATGTGATCACATGAGTGCCGCCTTTCTGTTGACTCGACTGAACAAACCGAATCGATGTCGAACCGCAACAATCTGAAAACCGATCACCATCATACCGTGCCTCGACCGTTTCTCATCTCGCCACTCTCCACATCAATCCAGCCCTTCAAAACAGTAGTACGCCAACTTGTAATAACCTGAACACTTCCCAGGGAAAATGGAAAGCGATTCAAACCAGCCCCATCCCCGCTCATCCCGTTTCACCGGGTGCGCCATGAATGAAAACTGGAGTGTACACAAAAACACTGTATTGGGGAGATGTAATCCCCAGCATCGCATATCACGAAACAGAAGGTTATCTCTCGACAAGTCGGGTGTCAAGAATGAGGATGCGACGAACTGTCACGAATGTCAATTTCTTTGGAAATAGACCCCAGTTGGAGCTTTCAGAAGGACTCACGCCGGGAATCAGCCCGGATAAACCTGTATTGGCGCAGTTGATTGGTGGTTGCCCCCTCAGTGATTTGCCTCAGATGTTACGCCTCGGAATAGAGGTGCGTTGTACTCCAGCGATCCATGGAGCCTGCCACTGAATTTCTTTGATTCATGCTGTATTGGTGAGGTGGCGACCTGTTTTTGGGAATGGAAGGAAATCGAAGATTGTCGCGAAACTGCTTGTCCCGATTCGCTAAAGAAGTCCATCCAGATCAATTGCACCTTGGTAGTGATCTCATTAGAGTTCACAACTGAAAGCGTTTGTCTTTGATGAGAATGGGTCGCTGCTGATCCGGTGCGACTGTATTTAAGGGGGCACAGTCTTGCAACCGGGACGCTGGATCGAACCATCAAAAGGTGAACTCGTATGCTCTTGGTGATTTTAACCGTCAGTGACGACCTTTTTTACCTGTTTCACTGGAAAAAGGTAAAAGTTTTACTGGTAAAGCCCAAAAGACGGCTTTTCTGATAAGTCTCCCAGGTTTTCTCATTGCCATCGGATGGAACGATGCCTCGATTGACACAAGCAGATCTCAGTAATCTGAATCATAATTTCGAAGAACGGACTCCACAGGAGTTGATACAATGGGCGCACGCCACGTTCGGCCAGCGTCTCTGCGCGATTTCCGCCATGCAGGAGGCGGGAAATGCAGTCTGTCACATGATCTACAAGCTGAACTTGCCGATACCAGTCCTGTTTGTCGATACCGGGGTGATGTTCCAGGAAACCTTGCAGACTCGTGACAGGTTGATTGAGGAGTATGGCTTGAATGTCATCACACTGACGCCAGAGCAGACAATGGAAGAACAGACCGAACAGCGGGGTGTCCTTTATCTCTCTCCGGAAGGGCAGGCGGAGTGTTGCCGACTCAGAAAAGTTGAGCCACTCCACGCAGTTGCCCCACAGTATGATGGCATTATCAGCAGTTTGCGCCGGTCAGACGGGGGACAGCGAGCGAACAATCCGATTCTCAGTATAGATAAACAGATGAACACGGTTCGGGTCAATCCTCTTGCCAACTTGTCGGATGAGGAACTGCACCAATATATCGAGGAAAATCAGGTCATCACAAATCCGCTGCACAAACAGGGATTCGCAACAATCGGCTGCAATCGGTGTACCACTCCAGTCATGGAAGGAGAGCCCAAGCGGGCAGGGCGATGGAGGCATTTAGGGCCTTGGTCCGTCTATTGTGGCATCAATCCGACTGACTCCCAGGATCCTGTTCATAATTACATTGAGGTGACGCAGGATCTGCGAGACCGTATTCTCGGCATCGAAACAGATTTCATGATCTGAATATCTTTTGATAGATCTCATGGAAATTGTCTTGTTGGCGCGGCGTCTCGCGTGTATGTAGGGGCTCAAGTTTCCTTGGCATATGCTTATGTGTTCACTGGCCCTGCTTTTGTCGAGACGGTGAATCTGTTGATAGTTTCACTTCCTGTTACGTCTCTGGGGCAAGAACGGCTCTGCGTTCAAGGACTGTCGGCGTGTCGCGCCGGACGAGTTTTTCCAGATGAGGGAAGCTATGAGACAGGAAGGTATGAAAAGTTTGGGAGGTCGGGGGATTTTCTGGCAAGGAGAATTGGTTGTCAAAAACACCTGTTGAAATCAAAGCCTCTTCTCGGGTAGGATATCTACAACACGGTTCGCGAGCGAAATCTTGCTTGATGGGCGGTATGCCCTTTTTGTTGAGAGTGGAGGATCGTGGACTTGATGGAACAGGGTGGGGGGCCTGAGTGCTGGGGAGTCGGATATTCCGGCTTCCGTGGGCATCGTACCCGGTACCTTTCTTTAACAAGGATCCGTGAACCGTACAGGCGTCAGTTTTCGATTCGGTACGGTTTTATGCAGGGAGGTTTGTCGATGAGTATATCCGGTGTCGGCGGAACGAGTAACAATTGGTCGGTTCCTCAACAAGCAAATACAGTCAAGCAACCAGCGGCCAATCAACCGTCGCGATTGCAGATCCCCCAGGATACGCTGGAAATTTCTGAAGCGGCTCAAATGATGTCTGAACTTCAATCTTCAAGCGACTCCGGTCCGGAGAGGGCAGAATTGATTGCTCGTATCCAGGCCGAAATTGCCAACGGGACTTACGAGACCGAAGAAAAAATGGAATTGGCTTTCATGAAGTTTATGCAACAGGCCAGCCGCGAAGATTCCGTTTGAGTTTTTGTTTGACAATGTAATTTACGGGAACCTTTACGAGAACCGCGGTTCACGGAGTTTGTCGTGAGGCACCTTTCCTCACGTTTTTCGGCTTTGTCCGAATTGGGTCAGTGGTGCGTTGCAGCGCACCTACGTTAATATAAATTACTACTAAAAGTGTGGTGTTGTGGTGAATGATCTGGGGTCTGTTACTGTTTCTGCAAGTCCGAAAGAAAAATTTCGGGAATTTTTGGCAACACGAAAACAGAGGCTGACCTCGGAACGTGAAATTGTCGTCGACGAAGTCTTTGATGACCACGAACATTTTGATGCCGACGGGCTCACCTTTCGCTTACAGGAAAAGGGGAAAAAACGGGTCAGCCGTTCGACCGTTTACCGCACACTGGTTTCGATGGAAGAAGCCGGGCTGATTCGCAAAGTCGCCCGCCCGAATGGCAAGGAAATCTGGGAGCACGATTACGGCTACCCGCAACACGACCACATGATCTGCAAAAAATGTGGCGAGCTAGAAGAATTTCAGAACGACGAAATCAAATCGATTCTCGAAGCGGTCGCCCAGACTCACGGCTTCTTCATGGATGGGCATCGCCTCGAAGTCTTCGGCATTTGCAGCAAATGCAGACGCGCCCCGAAGCGAAGCCATAACAAACTCGACATGATTTGAACGGGTGCGAATCACAGCTGCCGTTTGCCGCTTCGTGGTATCTTGTCTTGCAACGCGACGACTCGCACACTCTGCTCTTTTAGCACTCTGTCACGCCATGATTTACTGCTCTGGCAGTCATTGATTTGAATTATCACTGCATTTCCTGATAGGATGAACGGGTTGCTTGTTGCGCTGACTGCTTCGTTTCCTCCCCGCGAAAGAATTGCGATGAAACTCAAGACGCCCCATTTTTCTGTTTTGCTGTTATTGCTTCTCGCATCCTTCTATTGCAGTTGCTCCCCTGGCATCCAGGCAGAAGAAAAAGAAGATATCTTGCCGGGGCATTCGTTTCATGGGCATTCGTTTGATACCGGTCCACGCCAAAGTGCCTATCTGATGGGCGGCACGTCCAACGTTCATTTTGCGAGCAGTTCCAGCAATCCGCTGGTGCAGAAGTTTCTCGATCAGGGGTTGGGGCAGTTGCACGGATTCTGGTTTTTTGAAGCAGAGCGTTCTTTTCGTCAGGCTGCCGCGATCGAACCGGAGTGTGCGATCGCTTATTGGGGCATGGCGATGGCGAATGAAAGTAATCCGAAGCGGGCCAAGGATTTTATCGCCAAGGCTTACGAACTCAAAAACAGAGCGAACCGATACGAACAGAAATGGATCCAGGCGTTACACAATGTGTATCACAAAAAATACAACAGCGAAAAGGCCCGCTGGCAGGCGTACATTGTTGCCTTGGAAGATATCGTTCACGAATTCCCCGACGATGCGGAACCGAAGGCCTTTTTGGCGCTGCATCTGTTCTGGAACAAATCAGGCCAGGCGATTGGTGTGACCAGCCGCGAGGCGATTGATGCACTACTCGGTCAGGTTTTTGCCATCAACCCGATGCATCCCGCCCATCATTACCGCATCCATTTATGGGATACGAACAAGCCGAAGCGTGCCTTGAAGTCGGCTGCTCTTTGCGGGCAATCTGCTCCTTCGATTGCCCACATGTGGCACATGGGTGGGCATATTTTCTCACGAGTGAAGCGTTACGAAGATGCTTGCTGGCAACAGGAAGCTTCCAGCAGGGTCGATCATTTTCATATGGTGCATGATCGTGTGCTGCCGACCGAAATTCATAATTATACCCACAATCAGGAATGGTTCACGCGGAATCTGATCAAAGTCGGACGTATCCGCGATGCCCTTGCGATTGCACGAAATCTGGTCGAACTCCCCCGGCATCCCCGTCACAATTCTCCCACGAACAAATCAAGT
>JALTOP010000377.1 GCA_027000105.1 Planctomycetaceae bacterium
ATTCAGGACGACATTTTTCTTGAAATCGTCCAGGATTTCGGCGACCTGCTCGCCCAACTAATGACAGAACTGGAGGAGAAACTGGAACAACGCGATCGGAAGCGAATCAAACAGATTGCCCACGATATAGCAGGCACTGCAGGGGGAGCGGGTTTCGCCTCTTTCACCGAACCGGCACGAAACCTGGAGTCTATCGCGTTGACAGAGGATTTTTCAGCAATCGAAGCAAACATCGACATTCTAAAAGGCCTGGCGGCGAGAGTTCACATCCCCGAATTCGCCAGTTGAAACAGGAGCAATTCCCGAATTCCCTTTCAGGGCAGGGGCAATTTCAAAACCAAACAGATAACCACACTCTCAGAAAAACGGTTTCCACCATGTTAAAGTTAGAAACAGAAAGTCGAATCCAGACACCATATGAACAGGAACCTGTTCCACAAAACGTATGGGAAAAAACAAAAGAGCGCCAGATCATTCAAACGCAGGAAAATCCAACTACGAAACTTGATCTGTCAAACATGAAAATCATGGTGGTGGACGATGTCCCGCTGAACATAAAACTGGCCTGCAGCCATCTGAAGGTTGCCGGTTACAAAAACTTTATCACACAAAGCGATTCCACCAAAGCACTCACGCAAATCTATCAGGAATCGCCTGATGTGCTGTTGCTGGATATCATGATGCCTGAAGTCAGCGGGCTCAGCATTCTCGAAGCAGTACGTGCTGATCAGCATTTTTCTCATCTGCCGATTCTTATCCTCACCGCTTCAACTGAAGCTGAACTGAAAAACGAAGCCTTGGAACTCGGAGCTACCGACTTCCTGAACAAACCGATTGATGCCCGGGACATGCTTCCCAGAGTCCGCAACGCGCTGATGATGAAAATGCACCAGGATCATCTGGAATCTCTGGTTCGGCAAAGAACCGCCGAACTGCAGGAAGCGCAACGGGAAGTTGTCCACTGCCTGGCCTGCGCCTCGGAATATCGTGATAACGAAACGGGAAATCACGTCGTCCGCGTCAGCCTTTATGTGGAAGTGCTGGCCCGAGAAGTCGGTTTCGATAGCCGTCAGGTGGAGATGATCAAACTGGCTTCCACACTGCACGATATGGGAAAAATCGGCATTCCTGATTCTATTTTGCTCAAACCGGGCAAATTGACAGATGAAGAATTCAGCGAGATGAAAAACCACTGTGACTATGGCGAAAAGATCTGCTCTCGCACCGGAATACTCACCCACAAAATGCTTGATACCAGCAACACCATCGGAACAAAATTGTTGGAAAACAGCAAATCACCTCTGTTGAAACTCGCCAGCATCATTGCAGCAACACATCACGAAAAATGGGATGGCTCCGGTTATCCCAAAGGATTGAAAGGCGAAGAAATTCCGATTGAGGGGCGCATTGTCGCCATCGCCGATGTTTTCGACGCCCTGAGCAGCAAAAGACCTTACAAGGAACCTTTCCCGATTGAAAAATGTATCGCGATTCTGGAAGAGGGAAAAGGAACCCACTTCGACGCCGAATTGGTCGACCTGTTTCTGGGCCAGATGGATGAAATCATTGCCATCCGCGACACACACGGCGACTGATTCCACAAAAAGACACAACGGGAAAACAGGATGACCAGTTCGATCCGACTGCTTCCGCGATTCCGAATTTTTACATTACAATAGCCATCGAGAATGATTGCCCCATTGAATAGCACCATTCTGTTCATCGTCAACAGGGCTATTTATCATCAACGGGCCAGAGCAGCGAGGCAGAGCTTCAGGCATCATCGAGCAGTTCGACAGCTGCGAACTTCTGGCCTTCAAGCATCGCCAGTGACGCACCACCGCCCGTACTGACGTGGGAAACCCGATCGGCAAAACCGAGTTGCTGGATGGCCGCTGCGCTATCTCCACCGCCGATAATACTGACGGCATCGCTTTCTGCGATCGCCTGGGCAACCGCTTTGGTGCCCGCATCGAACGGAGGCATTTCAAACACGCCCATTGGCCCATTCCAAACAACCGTTTTCGCCGCACGGACGGTATCAGCATACAGTCTGGCTGTTTCCGGCCCGATATCCAGGCCTTCAAACTCATCGGGAATATCCCCCGCCTTGACCACCACCTTGTTACACTCGGCGTTGAAATCGTCGCCGCAATGAGTGTCGACGGGAAGCATCAGTTTCTCTCCCCCCTTTTCGATCAACTCTTTGGCCAAATCGACTTTATCCGGCTCGACCAGACTCTTTCCAACCGAACCGCCCAACGCGAGCGAGAAGGTGTAAGCCATCGCCCCGCCGATGAGAATTTTGTCACAAATATCGAGCAGGTTATTGATCACCTTGATTTTATCCGAAACTTTTGCTCCCCCCAGAATGGCAACAAAAGGGCGTTCCGGATGCGCAATCACATCAGCCAGGTATTTGATTTCTTTCGCGACAAGAAAGCCGACCACCTTCGGTTTGGAGCCCATGGCCTCGGGGACAGCAACCATTGACGCATCCTTACGATGGCAGGTCCCGAAGGCATCGTTACAATAGATGTCGGCAAAAGCAGCCAGCGCGGCTGCAAATTCCGGATCCCCCTTCTTCTCCCCTTTATTGAATCGCAGATTTTCCAGAACGAGAACGTCACCATCTTTCAAGGCGGCAACTTTCGCCGAAGCATCCTCCCCGACCGTATCTGTCGCGAACGCAACCGGCTGTTCAAGCAGTTCCCCCAACCGCTTCGCAACCGGCTTCAAACTGAACCTGGCATCCTCGGCAGAACCATCAGCCGCAGGTCGTCCCAAGTGACTCATCAGGATAAGCTGTCCGCCCCGACTGATGACCGATTTTATTGAATCGAGTGCCATCACAATGCGGCGATCGTCCGTAATATGTTGTTCGTTGTCGAGCGGAACATTGAAATCGACACGCATCAACACCTTTTTACCTGTCACATCGACATCTGCAATTGTTTTCTTCGCCATGGTCTTTTCTCTTGGAATCTGCCTCATTTTACACATCAACCGCTGCGAAACCGCGGTTATTCGGTCGAATCAAGCGGAGATATTACCGACAGAAAAGCAATTTTGCCACTGTGGAACAGATTCATCAGAAAAAAGTAAACAGACCACAATCGGATGTCACCAGAAACGAATGCAATTGGAAGAACGGGGGAAAGACCGGCACACAGAAAAACCCGAGCCAAACGGCTCGGGTCGGGTCTTCCATGATCTGACAGGACAGTTCAAACGTAAGAAGTAATTTCAAACGCAAGCGTTAATTGTCTCCGGGTAGTGTATCGCCACGAGGTGGACCTTCACCATCGCGTGGCGGTCGTCTTCCATCGTGATGAGGCCTGTTTCCATCACGAGGTGGTCTATCTCCATCACGCGGAGGGCCATGGTGACGACGACCGCGAT
>JALTOP010000378.1:0-1347 GCA_027000105.1 Planctomycetaceae bacterium
CGCCAGATCAGAGCAGAAAACGCCCTCGATATGACAAAGCTCTTTATGAGCATTTTCCAGTAACGCAATCCCCCCCAGCAAAGAGACACGTTTCCGGATAAGCTCGACAGATTCGCGAATCATTTTATCGAATGAAATGAAGTGGGAGGCCCGATGATACGCCGCTGCGCCGGTCGCTTTCCCCAATCCGATCGTCAGCATTTTTTGCAGGCCGGATTGGATGGAGCCCGAAAAGTTGGTATGTGGTTTGACGCGATTACATAATAGTAGGTGGTCGGCGGAAAGAGCAGATCGGGAAAAATGGACGGGAACCTGGTCGCTGGTCTCCCCTAAAAGTTCTGTTTCCATTTCTGCATGAAATGCGACTCCCAGGCGATCTTCATCCAGGCCGAGCGAATTCAGAACTTTTATTTGCCCCTCAGGAGTCGCGCCACCGTGACTTCCCATCGCAGGGATGATGAAGGGAATCAGACCTCTTTCCTTCAGTTTGCGGATCACGATTGTGATGACAGAAACCAACTTTGCAATACCACGGCTGCCTACTGCCACTGCAACACGTTGTCCCGGCTTGAATTTGCCTTGGGCAAGCAACTTCTCCATTTCGCGGGTCGTCGTGCGTTCGACATCAACAGAAGGCATTGTCGATAACGGACAGTTGACAAACGCTACTTGTGGCAAGTTCGACATCAATCATTTCCCGGGCTACATGGCAATTTTCGAAGATGAGTTCCCCGCTGGTATTGTATTCCGATTGAGGGATTCACGACAGGAACTCGAAAGCAACAACAGGAAACATCCATAAAACTCTATTGGAGTAGCTGCTCACTCATGCATCAGTTTGTGCGTCTCAAGCTTTGAGGACTGATGCATTCAACCAAGGGGTATTGTGCGATCTTCCTCTGACAGTACTGCTGCTTCGGAAGGTGTGGCATCTCGCATTGCCCGGTTCTGTTGAAATGATTCTGCCGGACTGAACGCCGAGGCCAGTGTGTCCGGTTTTGGGTTTGGTAAAACCAACCGGTTTACCGGATATTTGCAAATTGAACATGAACTATTATGCGCAACCGGCGAGATTGCTGTGCCAAAATCGCTAACCTGCTTTGCTTGAATGACACTGCCTGATTGCCTGTTCGCAGTTGTCACAGACTTCCCAGATTCGGTCGAGATGCGTCACATCAAGGATTTCTTTGCAGTATTTTTGGAGCGAGCAGAGTTGGAGTGAGCCATGCTCGCGTTTCTTCAATTCGTTCCAAACACGCACAAGTGATTCGATAAAGGATGAACCAAAAAAACGCGTATGACTCATATCGAGAATCAGGTGGGAGCAACCCTCATCTTGGGCCACAT
>JALTOP010000378.1:1357-12627 GCA_027000105.1 Planctomycetaceae bacterium
ATTCTCCTTCAATCGAGCCGTACTCCGGCCCCAAATGAACAACGGCAATATCATTCTTGCGTTCCACTTGAAATGATCGGTCGTCTGACACCACTTTGTGTCCTTCCTGATTACGGGGCTCGCTACTCTTCCAGCGTCTGATGAGGGTAGCGAGAACGTGCCGGGAAAACAATCTTAAACAGTTTCAATCTTGACCACTACCACGCAATTTGTCATCCAATAAGCACCGAAATTATTCAATCCGCTGCAAGGTGACATCGACATCCATTTTTTTCTTGTCGCGCAAGACGGTAACACGGACGACATCGCCAACCTTCTTTTCTTCCAGTAGATCAAACAGGTCAGCCTGTTCGTTGACCGGTTTATCGTCGATTGCAACAATCAGGTCTCCCAGAACAATTCCTCCTCGTTGATCGCGAGTGGTTCCCCGTAAACCGGCTTTCGCAGCTGCACTGTCGGGAACAATGTCTTTGATGAGAACTCCCGGAGTCTTGACAACTTCACGAGCCATGGCATCGGGGAAGATAAACACCCCCAGACCGGGGCGTTCTACTTTCCCGGATTGAATGATCTGGGGAACGATCCGGTTCAGAATATCAGCCGGAACGGCGAACCCAATACCAACCGAGGCCCCTGAAGGACTGTAAATAGCCGTGTTGACTCCGATCAACAGGCCAGCACTATCCAGAAGAGGCCCACCGGAATTGCCGGGATTGATGGCTGCATCGGTTTGAATGACATCACGAATTGTTTTTCTGTTAGTCGATTGGATTTCTCGACCGAGTCCGCTGATTACGCCGGTCGTTAATGTCTGGTCGAGTCCAAAAGGGCTGCCGATTGCAAAAACTTTTTGCCCAACCTGCAAGTTGGAAGAAGTGCCCAGCTTGATCGGCACTAGATTCAGATGGGCCGGGTCGATTCGTAACACGGCAATGTCTTTTGAGGGTTCCCCGCCGACAAGGTACGCCTGGTGTGTCGTGTTGTCTGAAAGTGTGACCCGAAACCGCTGGTTTTCCCCACGGATTACATGATAGTTGGTTACGATATAACCGTTTTCGTCCCAGATAAACCCTGTTCCTGTTCCTTTGGGAACCTCCAGCACATTAAAGTTGAATCGGTTGGTCGCAAGCTCGGCTGTTGCAACATGAACAACGGAAACTGAAGCGGATTTGAAAATTTTGATTGTAGTTTTTTCGTCTTCGGCCAGATCTCCTCTGGCAATAACCGGACGCGAACCGGCATCGGGCATGAAAAGTGAAATCGGATTGCGATAAAGATCCCGGGCGAGCAGGGCAATTCCACAGATCAGCAGAGCCACCACGAGCCACCCATTGACAAAAGGAATCCCCCCATGGGAAGGTCTCGATTTCGAACTTGTAGCCGATAGTTGTTCCTCGCTCATCTCGTCATATCCCTTGACCATTATTCATTGTTCTGTCGCTAACGGAGCAGTTGCAGGCTCTCACCAAACTCAATCAAACTTGTCGTTTAATACTGCGTCCCAGTTCTTCATAAGTGTCCCATAACTGGTTGATGATATCCGGTGTCAATTCGCTGTAGTCTTCGTCGGTCATTTCTTCCAGCATTTGTTGAACACGCCGCATGCCGCCCAGTGCCCGCTTTGCGATTCGTTGAGGTGTCAACGAAGGAGGCGCAGCGACCGTCGCTGACGTCTCTTGTTCACCTTCCTGTCCCGGGCCACGGGCTTCTTTGCGGAAAGGAGCATACGGAGTCGCTTCCGCCCCTGATACTCCAACCGTTTCTCCCGCCCCTGTCGCTTCGAAAGGAATATCGGAGTTCACAGAACTGGCAAACCCTTCTGCGTCCTTGACGACTTCCGGACTGTAATCGAGCGTCTGTAACGCCAGTGGATCACTTTGTTCTGTCAAATCTTCGCCATGGACAGAGCGGCGCCAAGCCCTCATTTGTGCAACCGTCGCCTGATTTTCAACCGCCCAACTCAAACATTCGGCTGAGTCTTCCCAGTTTAACGAAACGTAAAAGTGGGACCACTTCAGGTTTGGATACTCGTGACGAACATCGTGGAAGGTTTCCCAGACCCTTCGCCGCTGAAAAACCTGATCAGAAGAAAGGCCGATCTGATTTCCGAAATCGGCATCTGTTCGTCCTTTGGCATATTTTTTTGTCCACTGAGCGGCGCACTCGCCAATAATCCAGTTGCAGTTCGAGAGCGCTCCCCTGGCCCTTTCAATCAGAGTTTCCTCGGTCTCCTCAACAGTGCCGTCCAGTTCCTGGCTCCGATCCGAATCAGTCATTTTGTCTATCTCTTCCCCCGCTATGAAAACAGCTTATGGTTTGAACGTCAAGTTTTTAAGGTCTGAACCTCAAATTTGATTTGATGATGTTTACGAATTTCCCACTTCTGCGACCGGAATAGACCGAATGCACCAACTCCAATGAACGCGATATGTTCGGGACCCTGAGAACCTTTCCGTTCCCAGGGTGTCTCCCATGATAGCTCTGTCACTGATGGCTCTATTCATGCACCGGTTTGGCTTCTACATCGAAGTGAAACCGTTGCCCCCATACTGACACCGATCACCAAACTTTTCCACTGTCAGCAGCAGTTAGATTTCTGAAGGAGTGAAAAATAAATCAACCACATTTGAAAGAATCGTCAACCTTTCATCAACTTTACTTGATTTCCCAATACTATCTATGCTATCATGGAGCCGCGTTGGTAATATGCTGTAACATCTGTTTGCCAAAGAGGTTACGACCAGTCGCGGCGATTTGGGAGATTCTTGGTGGAATTCCTTGAGGTCGGGAGAGTGTTTTGCCGATCATTAGGTTTGTAACGGCGATCCATCTGTTACGGAAGATTCCGGTGCGGTAGCCAAGTGGCCTAAGGCGATGGATTGCAAATCCATTATTCGTGGGTTCGAATCCCACTCGCACCTTTTTGTATCGCAGGTACGGGAAGCCTCGGAGTTGTCTCCGGGGTTTTTTTATGCGCCGATCTTCAGGTATTTCGCGTTCTTGTGCGCTGAGCGGAATACCTCGCCGGACGTGAACAGACGATCCGTTGTTCCATGAACCTCGCATTGACACCGTTCTAAAAAGTGGGTTACATTGCGGCCCCTTCCTGGAAACAGGTTCTGTTTCCATTTCCCCCTCTCTGGTGTTCCTACCCTGTTCAAGAGTAACTCATGCAACGTTTGTGTTTGCGTAATTGCCTGCCCTCTTTCAGTATTCTATTGAGTCTTGCAATTGTTCTTTGGGCGTTCGAACGAGTCGATGCTCAGGATTACGGTGTCGATGGAAGTATCGGTCACATTGCGCTTCCAACAGTGGGGCGAGATACCGGAATTACGTATTTCGGTCTGTTTCCTTATGTGCAGGAAGAAGACGAGCAGATTCTTTACGGAGATTTCCGCGGTTTTCTTGCCAATAATGGAAATTTGGGGGCTAATTTGACAACCGGATTTCGGTTCCTGGAACCAGGAAACCTGTTTGTTCTGGGGGCGAATACATCTTTCAATTTTGATCAAACTTCCGACAAAACCTTTCAGCAGATCGGTGTCGGCCTGGAAGGTTTGACGAGTATCGGAAGTATTACCACCAATTTTTACGTGCCGGTTGGTAGTGACGAACAGGTCATTCAACGCACAGTCAGTGGAACGCGCTTTGTTGGCACCCAGGTTGTTGTCGATACAGTTGACACAGTAGGCGTAGCGATGAAGGGACTGGATGCTTCGTTGGGGTTCTACCTTCCCGGTGAAATCGCCAGGCGGCACCAACTCGAAGCAACTTTCGGGTGGTATCATTTTGAAGGAAACAATGTAGCGCAGATCGATGGATTCAAAATTCAGCTTGACGGAAAACTGTCGCAATCACTTTCTGCCCAGACAGCAATCACAAACGACAGTACCTTCGGAACCAATGTCACGCTTGGTGTCGATTGGCGGTTTGGAAAGCAGGGAGTTCCAAAGGGGCAGTTGGAGAGACAGCTACGACGTTTTGTCAGGCGTAATTTCAATGTTGTTCTCGGTAAACGCTCTGAAGCGGGAACAGCGATACCATTGGCGAACCCGATTACCGGTGCGGCTTATCGCGTCCAGCACGTCGCTTCGGCACCGTCAAACCCGAATCCGGGGTATTCCAATGGATCAATCGATAAGCCTTGGTGGACAATAGCCGACGCACAGGCAGCCGGGGCAGACATTATCGTTGTGGAATCTGGAACTTCACTGGCAGAAAATGTTGTCCTCGGTGAAGATCAGCTTTTGCTCGGCGACACGGCGCATTTTCAGGTGAAGGACAGTCGGTATGGAATTCTCGATTTGCCGGTAGCACCGACCGGAGCCAATAACGCTCCAACCCTGCCTCCGATGATCTCTGTACCAGCAGGAAATGGTGTTGTTCTGAAAAACAACTCTCAGATTGCCGGTATCATGATCGATTCTCCCACCGGTATCGGTATTCTTGCCGATGGAGTGACCGGTTTCTCTGTCGATAATGTCAGTATCAAAAATGCGACGGGGAATGGAATTGAAATCCGCAATGCCAGTCGGGGAAGTTTCAGTAATATTTCGATAGAAGGTGGCAGTCAGGACGGGATTTCAATCAGTCAGGCTGATGAAGTTCTCGTTTTCGAGGATCTGTCAATCACCGGTGTTGCTGGCAATGGGGTCAACATAACGGGGGGCCACGGCAGCATTTACTTCAATGGAAAATTGCAACTGGACGCAAACCGAACCAGTGGCTTGCGTGTATCAGGTTTGGAGACAATCGAACAGATTGATGATCGAGGAACAGCAGATCCCAGCGACGACATCACCACTGAACTGGTCGGCAGTGTTTATGTGGATGAAGTGAATATTGAAGGTTCGACAAACTCTCAGGGACTTCATTTTGAAGACAACGACGGCTTCATTTCGTTGGCCAATCTCGATATCACCACGGATGGGCAAACGGCGCTGTTCGTCAAGCGATCGGATCGGCTGGCTATCAGTGATGGGACGATAGAAACAACCGGCGCAGCTGCTGTTGATATTGACAATGCGGAAGTCGATATCTTTTTGAAATCGGTTTCTGTTGATGGTGGCCCCTTTGGGATCGGGATGAAGCAGGCAAAAGGGAGGCTGTTTGTTACGGGGGATCAACTGAACAACACCGAGTTTTCTGGTGGTGTTATCCAGAATACAGATGTTGCTTTTCGCATGGAAAGTTCCGGCAGTCTTTCGACTGTGTTGATGAAACTTTCAGGGAACAAAAAAGTGTTGGAAAGTACGAATTCGGAATCGTACTTTCTTTCGCGATCACTCGTAACCGGAACGACCGAGCAGTTGATGAACACAACAAATCTGCGGGCTCTGGAAATTGCCACGAACACGTTTGAAGATAATGCCATCGCTTCGCAGACAGGCATACAATACAGTGTCTCTGAAATCGGCGGTTATGTCGTGCGGGTAACGAATAATCTGGTGAAACAATCGCCCAAATTCTTTCTTGATGCCAATGCCCGGATTGGCGGTGAATTTGCATCTTTGAACTATCTGTTTCAACAGAATGATATTCAGATGGACAAGGCTTCCGCTGTGGCGGCCCGAATGGACTGGATCGGTTCAGTTACCGCCGATATCTCCAATAATTTCATTACGGGCAGCGGCACCGATCAAAAAGGATTTGAGCTGATAACAGAAGAATCGAACGCAACTTCCACTTTCCTTCTTTCGCAAAATTCGCTTGGATTCACTGCAGCCAATGGAGTCGCTATCGATATGAACTTGGCAGGGCCAGGCATAGCCAATCTGAGAGAAAATACAATCGAATTCGCAGGACGGGATGGAACTGGGGTTCGCGTTACCGCCGAAAAGACCTCTCGCTTCACACTATCACAAAACCAGATTGTTGATAATGCAGGCGGGGCGACCGGAGTGTTATTTTCCAGCTTGTACGACCGCAGTAATGTTGCCCTGGACGGAAATGTTATCGACCTCTCCAATTACAGCCTGTTTGTTGATCGCGGTATCATTTTCGATGCGATCGCAGGGACCGACAACCCGTTTATTACTCTTGAGTCGAACATCAGTAACACAATTTCCGGCGCCTCAACAACCTTCAGCATTCCCGCCGGCAGAATGAAAGGTAGAACGATCATCAACGGGCAAGTTCTGCAACAGCAATAGCGGCCATAGATTTTTCAGCGATCTGGTATTTTGTTTTTCTGCTGTTTGTCTCTCCCGCCCAATGATTTTTCTATCTGCGACTTGGCTTTGACGAGAAGACTTCTCGCCCAGGCAAACTCTATCGCCAGGATTCCCAAACCAGCCGGGATAACGATCAAAGCGGGACCAGGGGTGACAACCATAATCAGCCCAACCAGTACGACCGTCAGACCGGTGACAAGTATCACCAGGCGGCGAATTTGTTTCAGGGTGTAGTGGGTCAATGCAGTCAGCCCGTTTCGAGTGGCCGACCTGCTACTCTGTTTGTTCTGTTTCCCGTCTATTTTTTCTGGCGGAGTTGATGATGCGTTCAAGTTGACATCACCTCCCTCTTGATTTTTTCCCGATTTGCTTTCCTGTTCAGGGGACGACCAGGATGTCCAGATGGGAAGCCGCATCAGGGGAGTGATAGAGACGCTGCGTTGCCTTGATGAAATCATCCGGTTTTGCCTGGAAGATATCACAGAATTTTTGTGGGTTGCGATCCACCAGAGGGAACCAACTACTTTGGATTTGAACCATGATTCGATGTCCGCTGCGGAAGCAGTGATTGGTATCGGGCAGGGTAAAGAATACTTCCGTCGGTTGATTCGGTTGGAACGGTTCTGGCTTTTCAAAACTGTTACGGAACTTGCCTCGAATCACATCGCCCCGCACGAGTTGTTGATAGCCGCCCATTTGAACCTGCCTGGGGTTGTTTTTCGGGTTCGGGAAATCATCCGGGTAAACATCAATCAGTTTGACAATCCAGTCGCTGTCGGTGCCTGAAGTGGAAACGATCAGTTCGACACCGATCGGCCCGACAATCGTCACATCCTGCTTCAGAATATCCGTTTGATACACCAGCACATCGGGTCTTCTGGAGGCGAACCGCTGATCCGCGGTCAGGTATTCCGCCTTCATCCCTTTGGTGATTCCGCCCATGTAGGGAACCGGTTTGTTTGGATCGCTGAGATATTCATCGTACGGAGACTGCTTTTCCTGTTCTGTCGGTGGAGAGAATGAAAGCTGTTCATTTTGATGGAAGTACAGGGAATGTGGCTGTGCGGTTGCGGGCGGCCACTTGTTGTACTTTTTCCACTGATTGGTTCCTGTTTCAAAAACCCACGCTTCGGGATGCTCAACTTTTCCTTTTCCTTTGAGGTACTTCTGAAAGAAGGGGAACTCGATCTTTTCGCGGTAAAATTCCGAGGTCTTCGAATTGAACGGAATATCGCCGAAGGAGGAGCCATCGCCGCGTGCCCAACCGCCGTGTCGCCACGGACCCATCACGAGAGTATTCACGGTCTGCGGATTGCGAGCTTCAATCGATTTATAGGTTTCAAGAGCGCCGAACAGGTTTTCCGCATCGAACCAGCCCCCGACGGTCAGCACAGCCGGTTTGACATTGTTGAGATGCGGTCGAATGTTTCGCGACTTCCAGAAGTCATCGTAAACGCCATGCTTCATCGTTTCGAGCCAGAACGGGACTTCTCCCTTGAGATATTTTTGATCGATTTCCGAAAGTGTTTTGATCCGCTTGTAAAATTCGTACCCATCGGGAGTACCATAATCGAAATTGGCGCGGGGAAAGTTTTTGGTGGGCTTCGGTCTTGCCCGGCCACTGCGGGACATCCAGTTGAACATGTGCGCCAGAAAGAACGCTCCATTGTGATGCCAGTCGTCCCCCATGAACCAGTCATTCACCGGTGCCTGCGGTGAAGCGGCTTTGATCGCCGGGTGGGAATCGATGATGCCCGCAGCTGTGTAAAAACCGGGATAGGAAATTCCAGCGATACCCACTTTCCCGTTATGGTTTTTGATATTTTCAATCAGCCATTCAACCGTGTCCCAGGTATCGGTGCTTTCATCGATATCGTTCTTCGATCTTTTTTGGGGTAAGTGAGGTCGCATCTGTACGAAATCGCCTTCGGACATCCAGCGTCCACGCACATCCTGATAGACGAAAATGTATCCCTCTTTGCCGAACAGTGGAGAGGGGCCGAGATTATCCGGATATTGATCTACTCCGTAGGGACGCACGCTGTACGGCGTCCGTTTCAGCAGTATTGGATATTTCTGCGAACCGTCCTTCGGCACATAAACAGCCGTGAAAAGCCGTTTGCCGTCCCGCATGGGAATTTGATATTCGTACTTCGTGTAGTGAGCCTTCACATATTCCAGCCCCTGGGCATCAACACGGGTTGAAAAGGCGTTGATTAAAAGAACAGGAATTGCAAGAGATACAACAGTAGATACAAAACGTGCCAGCAGATTCATCGGGCTCGTCCCTTCTGGTGTTCTGGATGAAAACGTCGAAACTTTTGGTAAGGCCCTCGTAAAGTTGCAGGTTTATTGTAAAAAGGTTCGAAAAGATTGCCACTGTCGGGTTAATCTCTTGGTCAATATCCTCTCACAGAAACCCTGTGCGTATGGCGATGATAACAACTCCCGACAGAACCCCGTGAGACAAAACCTCAACCGGGACACTCAACTCCCTCATCGCCTCGCATACGTTAGCCTTGTGGAAAATTAAAAACCCTCGAAACCGAAATTCGATCAACCGTTTCACCAGTCGCTTTGCCCGTTTGGCTCATGTCGACGCACCTAGTCGCTCGAAAAAGTAAAACGCCGCGAGCCCACGCTTTTGCACCTGGGCTCGTGAATAGATATCCGCAACCAGTCGTTTCATAAAATCGAACTGGTGACATTCACATGGTCACGAACCGCGCATAGTGAGCACAGCGAGAAGCACAACTGGAATCGTTCGCTGTTTCCGCCTGCGCAAGACAGTGCTCCCGGCGCGCTGGCCTGTTCTGACCACTGTACCCAAAATGAGATTTTCAAAAGTTTTCGCACCGTTCGCAAACTTTTAACGTTAGTAGCACAAGAACCGTAGCACAAGAACAGTAGCACAAGAACCGAGCGTGATTACCGGTTTTGCCTTGCTGAAATGCCTCTGATCTTGGTAGCGTAATGGCGGAAGGGGTAGCACCCTCAACAATTCCATTAACAATTCCTCGTGGACATAAAAGTAATGTATATTCGCCTGGCCTCGCGTCTGTTTTTCAATACTGACAAACGGATCCTGTGGAAGTTGTTCTACAACATGGGAATCAAGGGAGCAATTTCGGTTCAGAAGCACAAACGCAGAATGAAACGCGGTGAATACTTCCCCCCTTTCCTTTATGTTTCCGTCATCAACAGTTGTAATCTCCGCTGTCAGGGGTGCTGGGTTGATGTCTCGCACAAGCAACAGCGAATCGAACCGGAAGCCTTTCACCGATTGGTGAATGAATCGAAAGCGGAGGGAAATGTTTTTTTCGGCATCGTCGGTGGCGAACCGTTCATGCACAGTGAACTGCTTGATATGCTGGCAGCACATCCTGACTGTTACTTCCAGATTTTCACCAACGGACACTTCATCACAGAAGAAATTGCCGGGCGAATGCGCAAGCTTGGCAATATCACACCGTTGATCAGTGTTGAAGGAAACGAGATCGTCAGCGATGAACGTCGGGGCAAAACAGGTGTCTACAACAAAACATTGAACGGTATCCAGAACTGCCTCAAACAGAAGCTCTTCACCGGTGTATGCACCAGTTTGTGCCAAAGCAATATCAACGATTTACTCAACGAAGCCTGGATCGATCGGCTGATTGAAATGGGGGTCGCCTACACCTGGTTTCACGTTTATCGCCCCATGGGGCCGCAAGCCTCTCCTGAACTGGCTCTTTCACCCGAACAGCAATTGCTTGCCAGAAAATTCGTCGTCAATATGCGGGCCAAAAAACCGATCATCATTGTCGATGCCTATTTCGACGGCCAGGGGCAGGCACTCTGCCCGGCTGTGACGGGAATCACGCATCACATCAACCCTTGGGGAGATATCGAACCTTGCCCGATCGTCCAATTCAGCACCGATTCCATTCATGAACAGAATCGAACGATCAAGGAAAAAATCAATAACTCCGAATTCCTGAAGGGTTTTCGCGAATTGGCTGCCAACACAACCAGAGGCTGCATCGTACTGGAACGCCCCGATCTGTTAGCGGATCTCATTGAAAAACATCAAGCGAAAGATGTTACGGCTCGACAAACAGCAATGGCGGAACTGAAAGCGATGAGAGTTCGCCCCTCGCAATATAACCCCGCCGAACAGGTTCCAGAAAAGAGTTGGGCCGTGCGAATCGCCAAGAAATTTTTCTTCAGCGACTTCGGCGTGTATGACGGAAAAAATCATGGCGTTTCATCGGCTCCGGCGATTCTTGACAATGCCCCCCCACCCTCTGGTGATAACCTCTCCACCGACACCAATTCAACGACTTCAAACGAGCTGGTCGAACTGGAAACCAATCCTCATTAAGCTGGCCGCTTCTGCGCTATCAACCCGAATCATCCATTATCGGGAGAACAAAAACGCCCAGTCGTTGTAAATGGCAGCAGCACAAGCCATCTGGTGATAAGCGGAATGGGCGTGTCCAGCGATAACCGCGTCCAGGGATGATAGAGCGATAACGAAATCCCGGAGGGCTGGCCTCTAATTGCCTTGCACAAGCCGCCAGGGCTCTCCAATGCCTTCATTTTACCAACTGCTCCTTTTTTTGCAAAACTGTGCTTGCCCTAACTGAATGGTAATTATTACAATCCCAGCGCAGAGGGAGACAGATGGACGCTGTGGCTTCATCACATCACCAAATCAAGCAAAGGTGCATCAGGTGTGCGGAGTGACAACGGGGCGAGTTGTGAAATGCAGCCTCTAACTGGGCATCCAATGGGAGGGTATGTCGTTTCTGTCTTTCCTGTTCTTTTTTTGTTTTTTCACGTAGTTACGCCGTTAAATCCCGTTTTCATCTGCCGAAAGGAATCGTGCAGTGCAGTATTACTACTATCCGCCGGAATGGTTCAAAAAATCTTCGGTCGCTCCTCTTACCGCCTGGGAGGATTATCGGGATTCGCTTCTATACTGGGCAGAAGACTGGTGGGATGAGTTCTTCGAAGACGAACTGCGTTCGGTCTGGAAAATTACCCTTTACGCAGGCAGTGCCGCCCTGATCCTGTTGATCATTCTTTTCTGGGAAACAAACAGTGCTCCCAAAC
>JALTOP010000379.1 GCA_027000105.1 Planctomycetaceae bacterium
AACCTGGTGAGAAAAACAGGCCACAAAAAGGGAGACTATCAGCCCGAGGGACAGTACGAAATTCGAAATCGTGTCCGGGATGAATGGGCACGCTTTCTGGCGTCGCGAAAGAAAGAGGATCCCGTTTGGGGTGTTCTGGTTCAGTTGAGCAAGCTGAAAGACGAGCAGTTCGAAACCGAGGGAAAGAAAATTCTCGATACGATCGTGAAACAGGCGAAACAGGGCAAGCTCGCCGTCAATCCCGTTCTTCTTGCCCGACTGGAACAGAACAGACCCGCCAACCTGTTTGATCTTGTCAGGATTTACGGAAAATTGTCGCGGGAAGCGTTCGCCGATCTGCAGAAAAAACCGGAAGCGGAAGGACCTGCCTGGGAGCAGATTCGCAAATCATTTGAAGCCCCTGGTGCCCCGGGAAACTATACCGCAGAAAATGTTGCTCGAGTCTTCAACACAAAAGAACGTTCAGATCACCGCAATCTGGAAAAAAAGATTGCCGCCCTGATGGCAACATCCCCGGGGTCTCCTCCACGAGCGATGGTGCTGAACGATAAACCGAAACCTGTCACGCCGGTGATCTTCAAACGGGGAAACCCGGCTTCCCGTGGCGATAAGGTTCCGCGACGTTTTCTGGAAGTTTTTTCAGATATCCGCAAGGAACCGTTCAGCGATAAATCGAGCGGGCGGCTGGAATTGGCCGAATCGATTGCCAATCCGGACAATCCGTTGACGGTTCGTGTGCTGGTCAACCGGGTATGGATGCAAATGATCGGTAAGCCCCTGGTCGCCAACACCAGTGATTTCGGCTTGCGAACCAAGCCGCCGACACATCCGGAACTGCTCGATTATCTTTCTGCCGAATTTGTTTCCCACGGTTGGTCGATCAAATGGTTGATACGTGAAATCTCGCTGTCCGAAACGTATCGTCAAAGCAGCCTGGCGAATGAAGCAGGCATGAAGGTCGATCCCGAAAACACGCTTGTCTGGCGGATGAATCGCAAACGGATGAGCTTCGAAGCGATGCGGGACGGGATGCTTGCGAGTGCGGGGTTGCTGAAGCTGGATCTGTCCGGTCGTCCTGAACCGCTCGAAGGGAAATCTCCCACCTACCGTCGGGCTGTCTACGGTTTTATCGACCGCAACAATGTCTCACAACTGTTGCGGACTTTCGACGTGGCTGGCCCGAACACCAGTGTTTCGAAAAGACCTCACACCACCGTTCCGCAGCAGGCTTTGTTCGTGATGAATTCGCCTTTTGTGATGTCGGTCGCCGAGGCGGTTGTCAAATCTGTCGATACGAAAAAAACGGTACCCGCAATCGAACAGCTTTTCCGGAAGATATATGCACGTGATCCCGGGAAGGAAGAAACAGAATGGTGCCGGGATTTCATTCAGAGCCAGCCCGATAACAAAAACGCCTGGCAGGAACTGGCGCAGGCGCTGCTGTTGAGCAACGAATTCATGTTCATCGACTGATCCGAACAGGGTCGGTTCGCCATGCCACCCGGGTTTTTCATGAC
The DNA here is from genome assembly GCA_027000105.1 of Planctomycetaceae bacterium. GTDB lineage: Bacteria > Planctomycetota > Planctomycetia > Planctomycetales > Planctomycetaceae > Rubinisphaera. The sequence goes on from JALTOP010000379.1 coordinate 1,518, forward strand.
AACAGCATGAAAGAGTAACGGCATGAAGGTGGCCTGAAATGACACGTCAGTGGCAAAGCAGCAGCGTGGCAGCGGAAAATCAACGGCGACTGGCCGCGATGTAATCGGCCAGTGAGTTCAGGTTTTTCATGAACGTCCTCGTTTCAATCACACGGGTTTTCCGATAACTCGATCTGCCCGTTCGGATTTTTCCCTGCGTGACCCACGCACCTCTCTCATCGAGCGTGTTGATAGCCGAGAGGGCCCGTGCTCGCAGTGAGGAACTCATGCGGGGTTCTGAGTGGGGGTAACGGAGTCGTTCCCGCATCTGGGAACTGATTCGGGACAGGCTGTGATATCGTCGCTCCAGAGAATCCAGATTTGAACCGACGATAAACGAATAATGTGTGGGCATGTTATCAGGGCTGTATGTCAGATTGTAATCGAGATCGAAGTAGAGTGGCTTGTTTGTTTTCAGTTCGTAAAAACGGGCCAGTTTCTTTCCCGGCAGTTCGCTGGAGCGCAGATAGCGGATCGCTCGCGGAATGGGATCGAGAAATTTTTTCTCTCCGGTGTGGATGTAAAGCCGCATCAGGATTTTGAGAATACCCTGCGATTCGCCGCCGGTGATCGCGGGCGGTTCGAACTTTCTTGCCCAGGCAGGGTGCATTTTCATGTTGTACTGCTGCGCCCAGGCAGGCTGCGGTTCGGGCATTTGAGCCAGCAGAATGAATTCTCCCCCCTTGATCCCTGCCTGTCGAAATCGATCTTCTCTGTAGATATGGTGCGCCAGAAACATGACTTCGATCATGTCGGCGATTGTGTTATCGTTGAACGTGTAATACTTTGAATAGTCCTGTTTGGGGTAGGTTCTCGACCATTTCTCCGGGTAACTCGCCTTGATGACGGGATACTTTTCCGGATCGGGAAAACGGGAGTACTGCTGAGGCCAGGCCCCATTGGGGTATTGCGCTTTCAGGAAAGAGTCCTGGGCATAAACGACGGCTTCGTGAATCTGTTTGTCCTGAAAGTCCAGTTCCTGGTCGATCAACATCAGGAATCGCAAGGCGGATTGTGATTTATTGTCATCGAAGGTTGTCCTGTTGCGCCCCCGAGTCATTCCGCTTTTGCGGTATTGGTATTTCAGCGGTTCTTCAAAATCGATCAGCGAGGCCCAACCTCCCGATTGCAACTGACCGGCAACAAGGGCATAGGCCGCTTTTTTTGCCGCTTCAATCGCGACCGGTTCTCCCGTTTTCTGGTACGCCTTGAGCATCGCTTCTCCGACTGCGGGAGTACCAGGCGGTTCCACCCAAATCTGATATTTCGTGGCGGCTTCTTCTCCCTGTCTGAGGGAAAGATCTTCGCTGTAGGCGTACAGATAACCGCCTTTGGTGGAGACTTCGTTCTGAAAGAAAAGAATCGCCTTTTTCATCGCAGCGCGGGCCTGTTCAAGGGTTGGTTCGTCCGCCGCTGCTGCCCGGCCCGATTGACCGGTCATCAGGAAAAGCAGCACCAACATCCAGCAACCGAACCGGCAACCGAACCTGTTTGCCTTCTCTGTATTATCGAACATTATCAAACATTGCCTCCCCCATTGGGGCCGTGATCAATCAGTTACTGAAACCCGCTCCCGAATGAAACGCCCCGACATCCTCGCACAGGGCGAGTCTACATACTGACACAACGCTGACTACAGGATCCAATTTATCGAAGGTGTATCTTTCTGTAAACAGGCAGGTCAATTGAACAACCGCAGGGGGAATAAGCGAACGAGTGCAGATCGAGCAGACAGCCCGATCGCCGATGCAGGGCAATTGCATGAAATTATGCCGGGTTTGCCGTTAAATATTGCAATAAATTTTTGAAACTCCAACTCGCTTTACGCAACC
>JALTOP010000380.1:0-2220 GCA_027000105.1 Planctomycetaceae bacterium
CCGGGGAAGCTTGTCCATCAGAACCAGTCCGACGACAAAGCCATCTTCCAGATAACTGCGAAAAGTTTCTTCTCCGAATTCATGTTTTAATTCTTCAGCCAACTCCCGGGCAGTTGCAGCTTTCCAGGGAACGCTGTTGTCCCGCTCAATAACTGCGCCCTGCGCAACCAGTTCAATTTGACCGCCGGGGCGTTCGATGGCGTAGACTCCCTGACCGCTGGCATACAAACGCCCGACAATCTCTCGCTGTTCTCCCTTCTCGTTGACAACGACGAATCGCTCGGCCCGTGCCGAGCCTGCAAGAATCGCCGATACCGATAAAAACGCCACGCTGCAGATAACAGGCAGACATTTTTTCAAGTTGAATGGAGCAGATATCATCAAGTTTCTCGAAATAGGGAAATAGAGGCAAACGATTGAATGCGGTATCCGGATGGCCTCCGGATCGTGTTCAACCTGGCCCGACAGTGTGGTAACAATCGCTACAGTAACCGCGCAGCAAGCCCTCCGGTTCTGTGTTCCAGTGAAATGAAGCACACCTCCGCCCGGATGAAGCACACGCTCAATTATCGCATTCAATCATACCGGGGGGCAAGAAAGGCGTCGAAAAAAAGTGATTATTGGCGGAGTCTTCACAGACCGAACGACAAATACATTTTTGCCAATTGTATGACCATTAGGCAGATTGCTATCTGTATTCCTGACTCTTGCAAGAATTGTCACTTTGGGTACGGTATGAAAAAATCCCTCAGGAAACTTCTTGAGGGATTGGTAAACCCGGCAGGTCTTTGATTTCAGGCTGTCACTCGGATTCTTTCAATTCTTCAAGAACAAGAACCAGCCAACCATCGACAGCGTGCAAGGAATCGATGACTACGGGAACGCGTTTGTCTCCGGCTTCATCAACGGGAAAATCGAATGATCGATCGATCTTTTTTTCTGCCAGACGCTTCTCGAACTGTGCTCGGATTTTAGAGCCGATAATGCGATTGGAGATCGGATTGCGATCCGATGGATCCAAAGGCAATACGCGAACCTTGTCCTCCCGGGAAATGCTGAGAACAATGGACTGGTCAGAAACATCGATTTGAATCGGAACTTCAACACGACGCAATTTGATAATCTTGTTGCGCCCGTTCGGTTTCAGACCTACCCGCATGATAACCTTGATTTTCCCGCCATCGAATTGAACGTGGACAGGATCTGCATCGGAAAGGATGACGCGATCCCCATTATCTTCGGCTTTATCAATCTCTCTGTCACTGTTGAATGCCCTGCGGAATTTTTCAGCAAGCTGCTCGCCGAATTCGGGGAAGCTCATTTCCGTCTTGTCGAATTGATATCCCTCGATGGCGAGAGCGTTGTTGATCCAGCTTTCATGGATGTGAAGCGTAATTCCCGTTTTGGAATTGAAAACAGTAGCGGGACGATCAGCAGCCAATTGGCTGTCGTTCATCAATCGATAACCGGTTCGCAGTTCGTCAGTGTAAGTTCTGACGAGCTTCTGGTCAGGAGCAATCTTTTCCTCACTCATGCGCTGTTCGAGTTTTTTCAGTTCCTCATTCAATTCTCCAAAGGTATTATCCACTTCACGGTTGAATTGGGGAAGAACTTTCGAGCGGACCCTCTGGGCTGCAATGGCCTCGGTTTTGGGCTTCGCGTCGACCGCCTTCTGGTAGGCGATTTTATCACCAATCAATTTGGCCAATAAACCACGACGGTTCAAATGGGCACCCGTAATCTGGTTTTTGGGCCATACCGCCAGGCTTGCCCGATAGGAGCTGAAACTTTCTCCATCAAACAGCAGGACTTTCTTTCCAGAAAAATGATGATGCCCATACGTGTAAATGGTCGCCTGGTCGGTTACTCCTCTTGTGTTTGACGTGGTGCTACCGGATACCCGGATTGCAAAACGGGCTTTATCATCCCCGGGGAGGAAATCGATCGATACCCCTGATTTTGTGTGTTGTGTTCCGCGTACGCGGGCTCCCAGAATGAAGTCGCAAACGGGGCCACATTCCCTTCTGCATTCATGGAAAACCGACTCCGCAAAAGGTTCGGATACAAAAACGCGGATGTTGAAATTGAAATAGTGGATGCGAATCGCTTCCTGGAGGCTGTTCGCGTTATCGTTGGTGATCGCAAGGATGGTATCAATCTGTTTTCGCACCTTTGTGTCCGACTCTCCCCGTTTGCTGTCCTGTTCGTATCCCTCAAGGT
>JALTOP010000380.1:2230-12601 GCA_027000105.1 Planctomycetaceae bacterium
GTTCTGAAGTAGTTGCCTTAAAGCGGGCCGCAATGCCTGACGCTGATCCGGGTTTTCTTCCAGTGTGACCAGTACCGCCTGCAATAGCGAAACCCTGCGTCGGAGTTTTCCCCCCAGATCGGTTAACTCGTTGAAAGCGGGGGCGTAATTGGAGTCGGTAAGTGCCTCATCGATGATGTCGACTTGCTCCTGCAGTTTTCCTAAAGCGTCCTTCTGTTCGGATAGAGACAGGCTCTTTGAACCGTAAATGCTATCGAGCAGGCGAATCGTCTCGTCTGTCCATTCCCCCCAGGTATCCGGCATGGAGGCAAAATCGCTCTCTGAAAGTCCCGCAGGCTTTTCATGAGGCAGCAATCCTGTCAACCCGACATCCTGTGCCAGGGAAACCGTTTGCGCGGAAAGCAGGAACAGTAGAGCCATGGTGCCTCGGGCCATCAATGCGAAACTTCGTTGAGTTCCGAAGTAAGCTGTTTTCGTTTGTTGGAAGAAACTCATTTTTCAATCCTTTTTCGCCTGTACAGAACTGCCTTCAGTGTGAAACAGCTTTTGTTAAAGTAAGTATCGTCATATTAAAGCGTTAAATTCGATTGATCTACGAAACCAAAGCGACGTTGCCCTTCTTTGATGAAGTCTCGCTCAAGCTGTATGGTCTGATTCGAATGGTGTAAACCGGACGCTTCATCCCTTCTTCAGCATCCCTGACGAATCTCCGGCCTATTCAGCGTTTGTCCACATTTGTTTCCCGGCACCCGGAACAGACCAGCCGCCAGTCTCTCCAAGTGTCGCATATATCCTACATTCACTACTTGTTCCGTCAATGGCTTGATCAGCATGATCCCTGGAACTTCCCAAAATAACCGAATACAGAAGTCCCGGCCGTAAACGGGGCGGATGAGGGGATCATATGATGTCGACCAGATACGATCAGCTACTGTGAACGGGGCCGAAATAGACGGTTGCTGATGGTAGACGGTCATTTTTCTGGGCCAAACAATCGACCGAAGAAATGTCGGGGCGGAAAATCTTGTAAATTGCACCACGGAAAGATCGCGGGGTTGAGAGTTTCACGCCGAATGGAAACAATGAGACTGTGGGAGAACAGGGTTTGGGAAGAGTCCTGTAATCTGCCCGACTCCATCTTTTGTAAGTATCTGTAAAAGGCGTTGCGTAATGAGTTTGTCAACAAGTTGCGCAAGGCGATAATGATGACTGCTGGCAACACAAAAACAAGGCAGGAGTTTCGCTTGCGCAAAACAAAATCGAATGACAAACAACAAGGTTGGTCTTTACGATGCGTTTGCGGAACCGAGATGGCCGGCCTCCGCGAGCAGGAAGCACAGCAGGTCTGTTGCCCCAATTGTGAGCGGGCTCATTTCATCCTCCCGATTAATCCCTATCCTGAACCAAAACGCGTAAAGAAAAAGCGAAAACGCAGGCGAAGAAACGGGGAGTCGTTAAAAAAAGTTGCCCTGCGAAAAGGTGGAGATATCTGGAAGCGGACGAGTCAGGGTGTGCACCGCTTGACGATGGGGTCTTTTCGTCGACTTGTTTCCGCATTTGTTTCCGTGTTGACGGGCATACGAAATTGGTTCACTCCGTTGCGAACAGCCATCAGTTTGCTGGTCGTTATTTTAGGGTTTGGGGGCGCGTATGGTTATCGCCAACAGATGCGTGCCCATGCGTTGCAGAGACTGCGAAACTCGATCACGCAGGGAGAGCGGGCACTTCAGCAGCAGGAATGGAATGAAGCGACGGAACAGTTCCAGCTGGCAGCTGAAGCTGTCGAACAATTGGGACGTCAGGATCAACTGGCCCGGAAGGTGATTCAGAAAAATCGGGAGCTACAGGCGATCGACGGCCTTTGTGCGCTTCCTGTGGATGATATCATTCGGTCTGCAAGTGGTCAGGCGAAGAGGACGTTAAGCTGGCAAACCGAATTCAAAACAATGGTTCAGAATCGTTGGTTCGTGATGGAATCCTGGGTTACGCTGGATGCCGCGGAAGACCGATCGAAGGCGATTCTATCCTTTCCCCTGCCTGTGGGGGAGCATAAGGTGACCATTGCCTGGCCGGCTGATCTGTTTCGTGATTTCGATTCGCAGGGGGAGTTGCATGTTTTGTGTGCAGGTCAAATCGAATCGATTGAACGGTCCGACTCACCACGATTCGATTGGGTGGTGAAAATGCGACCGGATTCCGCGTTTTTGTGGTGTTTTGAGGAGACTCTCGGTCCGCTTGGTTTTGAGCTCGACTCACCCTGGCTTCCGCAGGATTCATTACGGGATGTGCTGCAACGACAGCGACAAATGTTGAATTTCGAAAACGGGGAGGATGAATGAGACTCATTCTTTGGGCGGTCTGTTCTGTTTTCTTTGTCCTGTTCGGGGCAGTTTGCGTGGCACAAACACGGGAAATGTCTATTCCGGAGTTTGTCACTGCGGAGGATGAATGGGATTCGATGATTGGAAAACCACTTCGCATTGAGGGACGATATTCCGCATTTTCTCCCACCGCCATGCGGTTTCAAAAGTGTGATCTGAAATTTTTGCTTCCGCCCAATCCGGTTCCTCCCAAAGGACGTAGCAGGAATATTGAGGTTAATGGAACGCTGAAAAAAGAGAAAAACAGACTTGTCTTTCAGGTGACCAGATTTCGCCTGCTTTCCAATGATGAAGATTATTTTCTGAACAAGAAAAAAACGCTTCCCCAAAACGATCCGGTCCCCTGGTATGCCTTGGGCAACAAGGCAATGAAACGCGGACGGTTTTACGAGGATCGTTTCCTTCTGAAGTTCGGGACGGAACTGCTGACGAAGGGGCTTGAAATAGAGAAACAGCACAAGCCGTCTGATGCGGAATTTCTCTCCCGATTGGCTGTCAAGGCGGCTCAAATGAATCTTCCTGAACGTGTCCAGCTTTCTCTGCGGTTTGAATCGTTGCAGTTGAAAATGAAGGATGCCTTGAAATCTGAAAAATCGGATTTGACATCATTAAGAAAGCAAATTGAAAAGGAGTTGCCGGGAAGTTCCATTGTGTTGACATCCCTGCAGGGAACTCTTTTTGATCGGTTTCGGCAATCACCAGTTACTACCTTTCAAAGTGCGACGGATCACGCGCGCAGGCAACTGAGTCGCCTGTTTTATCTGCAGGTTCTTCGAGAGGAGTATCGCAGGCGATTGAAAAACCACGAAGGAGAAGGAGATTTACTCGCCGGGGAGTATTTGAAAATTGCCCCGGACGATCCGACGACGGCTCAATCCTTTAGACAGGCAGCGTTATCTTATCGACTGAAAAACATTACTTCTGCTCGAAGAAATGAAGTGTTGCAACTCGCTCAGGATTTCCGCTCCCAAAATAAACCGGAGATGGCCTTGACCGCTTTGAGAACATGGCTGGATGACCACGCCTCCCGACTCGAAAAGGCAGGCCCCTCAGACTATGTGAGTACCGCAATCGACTACGAACAATGGTTTTCTGACCAACGCAGAGCGGAAGAAATTCTGCTCTCGGGAATTCAACGTTTTCCCGAAGATAAAGAACTGCGTGCGCAACTGAAGCAGAGGGGCTTTGTCGAGAAGGATAAACAGTGGATATCCCGAAAAAAGATTCCCCGCACGATGTTGAATAAAATTCAGGAAGCAGTCCAGGCAGGCCGAATTATCAAGGGGATGACGCGCGAGCAGGTTGCCAGTTCACTGGGAGCCCCCAAGTCGGTTACACGCATCGCTTCCGCCAGACAGACTGTTCTCATCTGGAATTATCCCGATGCTGATTTGGCTATTCAATTCAGTCAACGGCCGGAAAAGCCGGGTTATATTGTCGTGGCTGTGAAAGACCTGTCAAAAAAGTAGGGGAGATATAAGATAACTACTCAGCGGTAATTGGTATGGACTGGATTTTCATTTTAGTGTGGTAACATCTGGTGAGGAGTTTATCAGATGTCACTACAATTGCCAGATCTTGTTGAGCTTTCTCATTCTGAAAAAGATCAGCTCATTCAGCGATTCTTTAATGAATTCACAGCTTGGCGAATTGAAGTGAATCAACATCAACTGAAAGCAGAAAATAAGGAACAGCGGGGCAAACTGGCGAAGAATAGCCAAAACAGCAGCAAGCCGCCGGTCGGCATACCCATATCACCGAATTATTGCGTAACGGAACATCGATTCCCGAAGCAGTGAAATTGGCTCGGCACTCCGATGTGAAGATGACCATGAAGCGGTGTGATAAGAGCGAAAGGGGCACATCGGAATTGAAGATCAACATCAAGCCGTTCAGAATTTACCCTGGGAGCGTCCTGGGAGTGCCTCAGAGACCAGCAGTGTTAAATTTTGTGGCATTCTCCATCACAAAATGACACCAAAGAGGCAAAACCCCCAAACGACGAAACCCCTGCGGGCGACAGGGGTTATCACAATAATTCGTCGTCTGACAGCAATCGTCAGGAGCGGAGAGAGGGGGATTCGAACCCCCGGTACCTTGCGGTACACAACATTTCCAATGTTGCACAATCGGCCACTCTGCCATCTCTCCCAACAGGAAGCATCCAACGACAAACCAGGCGACACTTTTAGACGCCGGCAAGCCGTAAATGCTTATTCGCAAGTGTTAATGTATATGCTTTTCCTTTACCAGCACTTGAGGTTGAAAGCATTTTTGCAACCTCGTACCCACAATTAAAAAAAATTGCTTTCCAATTTCAATGACCAACACTGAAAAGAATTGAGCTACTGGGATAGTGTAAAGATTTTCCTGTTTTCAATCTGATTATATCAAACAAAGTTGACAGGTGAATCGGGGTCCTGTTTGTGGGTCAGCTTTTACACCGTTTCTACTGGGCCCCTGTTTCCTTCGCGTCACTTGGAGTCTTGATGTGGTTTACTCCTCCTCAGATGGTTCTACCGGTTTCTCGCCACGGGCGATCAGTTGTGCCAGAGATTCCAGGCGTGATTCGATTTTTTTACAGGAAGCGGTCAATTCTCTCCAGCGAGGGTCTTTTTTACGTTGCTCTGGATCTACCTTATTTTCATCGAGTTTCTGCTCATAGACCGCCAAGGCGTTCTGGGCTATTTTCAGACTGCGTTTCAATCGATCCTGCTTCAATGGCATAATGCTGATTCCGGTATATAAAATCTCTGTTCAAAATGCGATAAAAAAAGTCACAACGGGGCCAATTAGCCCCTCATTGGCAGGCCAGCGACACAACAAAAATCGCAAAGCCATCTAAAATCGCCATATCTATCCTTCGTGTAGTAACATGAATCCGATAGAAGGGCCAATTCTGGCGATGATTCGATGCTTAATCAAGTCAATCGGACCAGTTTTCGGTTCCTGTTTCATATTCAAATGACTTTTTTGTAAAAGTGTCCAAAATCCGAATGATCTCGACAAAACGGCTTCGGGTCGCTATGACACGCTTCCCTTCCCACTTTGGAACTGATGCGAGGTACTCCCGACAGATCGCTGCGTTCCTGTTCGTCCTACCCTCTTCATAATGAGAATGTCATGCTTATTCGTAACAATATTCGATCATGGGCATTGTGGCTTGGTCTATTAAGCCTGGTGTGTGGTCCTGGCTGTGCTGCGATTCCGGGGTCTCAGGAATTTATCAGGAAAACAGCCATCAAGCCCAACACTGGCGATTATGATGATGGCACTGATGAGGTCGATGAAGAATGGGTCCGAAAAGCAGGGATCGAAGCCCGTGGAGATCGGCCATTGGAACACGATAATGATCCTTTTCGCAACCTCCTCATGTCGCCCAAAGCCAGAAGTATCGAACGAAATCTTGGATTCGATTGACTCAATTCCCCTGCTCCCCATAAATGAGAAAACGCACATCCCCGACGGTCAGGTAACACCGGGGTTCCCGAGACGTTGCAAGTCTGGAGGGCGTTCCCAATTTCATGACCGGATCAAAGGCAGTAAGCCTATACGATCGTTGAATCCCGCGCGGAAGTTGGTGTTGAAAAATCAATCGTTGAAGTTTTCGTCAAGATCTTCAAGATCGAAATCTTCCTGAATCTCCTGCTCCAATGAAGCACTCCCAGCTTCTCTTGTTGCTGACCTTCTGAATACAGCGACGACATCCTCGACAGGGACGACGAATAGCAGGTTGTCCGCTTCAAAGTCGACGGGAATGGCATGTTGGGGATGGAACAGAACCTTGTCGTACTTTTTGACGGGAAAAGTGTCGTCACATTCCATCTCCAAACTAACCGCAACGACACGGCCAGTAATCGTTGGTATCTCGGATTGGTCAGGGAGGACAATCCCGCCACGCGTAGTGTGTCTACCTTCATCTTTACGAATCAGAATACGCTCTCCAAGTGGTTCAACAAATTCGGTCATATCAACACCCATCAATGCATGGAAGGAAGTTCGACTCAAAGTCCCGGGATTGAGACTGTTTGACTTGATCCGTCTCTACCACGAGGCGACCACACCCCCCGATCGCGATTCCTGCTGGTCACTTTTCGAAACGCGACCGTTCGAACAGATCATGTGTACCTCGTGATTGAACAGGTCACTTGCGTGAATTGTAGATGGCAAGGGGAGCCATAACTACTGTTGCTATGAACACATCTCGTTGGGTTGGGTTCGTTCACCGGTAAGAACCCAGCGCGGTTGGTCTGTTCTGACCGCCGTAACCAAAATGAGATTTTCAAAAGTTTTCGCACCGTTCGTAAACTTTTACCGTTGATAATACAGAGGAAGTTATCACGCCAAGCCACAAAGACGACAGGAATTTTCCATAATGGATTCCCAAACAGGCGAGATCCAAAAGGACGAAGAAAATCACTTGGAACTATTCTCCTTTCCTTCCCTGTATCTTTTTCTCTCCTCTGCGTCTTCGCGTCTTTGCGTGAGATTGTTTTCTCGCAACCGTCAGACATTGCAAGCGGAACGGCGCCAGGTTCAGAGCCAATAGTGAACTAACGTGTTCACACAAAACAAGTTGTGGCAAATGGACGCCGGAGTATCCCCTATTTTGACATTGAAGTGTAACGTGTTTGTTCTAAAAGAATTACGGAAGATTTCAAAACAAACCTGGCGCTGTCCAGTTAGGCCCTGCTGATAAAGCCAGCGGGGGTCGGGCCGAAAATTTGTTTCGTTGTTGCATCAGTCTCAAAGTGGTCTGAATTGGTTGATCGGGGCCGAGATGGTCAACAGGTCAGGCTCATTGACACCGTCGCTTGCCGGTGCTGACGGAGTGGCACGGTGAAGCAGCGGCGAGAACTGGCGCCGATCGAACAGGTCGATGCCATCGTTCCCTGCATCCCCGAATCCTGTCGGCGATGCGGTTGCCGGTTGAGTGGTCACGATGTCGAACCGACTAACAACGCCAGCGAACGGGCACTGCGTCATGCGGTCATTTGGCGAAAACTGTCATTCGGCACGCAAAGCGAGAAGGGAAGTCGTTTTGTGGAGACGATGTTGACGGTGATCGAAACCTGTCGACAGCAAAAACGCAATGTCTTCGAGTATCTGACCGATTCTTTGACCAAAACCTTCGCCAATCAACCACCCCCGTCACTCCTCCCCGGGGTGTGAACGGTTACCAGAAAACTGTCCAACAAAATGGGGTCCACTGCATGTTTTAATTCCCCTGTTCAATTTCAAGAATGATTTGTCAAGGATCAGGATCCGTTTGGGGGCCCAGAGTCTTTTTGTTCCTGAGTGATACCGTGCTGATCCAACTTCTTTTTTAATGTTGTGCGATGCAACCCCAGCAGTCGCGAGGCAGATGAGCATTGATTGCTGTTGCTATTCATGACAGCTTCCAGGAACGGCTTTTCTACAAGGCGAATAAACTCGTTATACAGGTCGTTTTTGTTTTTCTGTTCCAATAACTTGGTCTGAGTCCATTGATGTAACAAGGTATTGATAATGTTGTCACTGACATCAGATTGTTCGGACGGGTTGAGGAGTGCCCGAGAAGCTGGCGGAGGTAAAAGCTCTGGCTGGATAATCCCTCCTCTTGCCAATAAGGCAGCATGTTCTACAACATTTCGTAATTCTCGAACATTTCCGTACCAGGGACGACGCTGCAATTCGGTGAACGTCATTTTCGAAAAACGTGAATGTGAGTTTTCTGATTCGCCAGTCAGATTGTTCAAGAAATGTTCAGCCAATTCCGGGATGTCTTCTGGACGTTCTCGTAATGCTGGCATCTCAATTTGAAAACCGCAAAGACGAAAATACAAATCGTGACGAAAAGACTTTTCCCGCACATTATTTTCCAATGATTGATGTGTTGCAGAAATGACTCGAAAATTTGTCTTTAACGACTCATTCGATCCCACAGGAAAAACTTCATTCTGGTCGAGGACTCGTAAGAGTTTTACTTGAATAGGAAGAGGAATATCAGCCACTTCGTCAAGAAAAAGTGTGCCACCATTTGCTCGCACCAACAACCCTGTGTGTGCTTTATCAGCACCAGTAAATGCTCCCTGAACGTGCCCGAACAGTTCACTTTCAGCTAAGGTTTCACTCAAGGACGCAACGTTAACAGCGATAAAAGGACCGTTTCCCGTGTTGCTAAAATGATGAATGGCACGGGCGGCAAGTTCTTTTCCTGTTCCACTTTCGCCACTTAGCATGATGCTGGCATTAGAGGATGCAGCTAATGCGATGTTTTTGAAGACTTGTTGCATCGCTGGAGATCGTCCAACAAGGCCACCTACCTCTTTCACCTCTTGCTCAGCAATGGCTGGTTGACCAATCGAATCAATCGCTCGTCGCAATACCTGTTCCATCTGTTCGAGATTGAACGGCTTCACGATATATTCAAAAGCACCATTTCGTACCGCAGTGACGGCTGTATTGAGATCACCATAAGCAGTAATGACGATTACTGGGGCATTGCTGATTTCGTTCTGGAATTTTTCTAAAGCAGTCAACCCATCAATGCCCGGCAATCTGACATCAAGAATAATGACATCCGGTTTATTTTTCTCAACAGACTGAAACGCCTGCTCGGCCGATGAAGCCGTGGCTACTTCATAGCCAATACTCTCGCCGAGTTGGGACAAACCCCAGCATATTGTTTGTTCGTCATCAACAACCAGTAATTTAGACACATTTTTTCTCCTGGTTCATCAAAGGAAGTTCGATAGTAAAGCAGGTCATGTTATCGGATCGATACCATTGAATTTTACTGTGATGCTGTTTCGCAATATTTTGTGCCACTGAAAGCCCCAACCCTGTCCCATCGGTTCGTCCTGTCACCAACGGCTCGAACATTACGTCTTTTACTTCGGGGCTGGGGCCAGAGCCAGAATCTTTAACGACCAGTATGACACGATCATTGGATGATTGCTCGATTTGAATGACAATTTCTCCAACTTGCCCAGAAGAATTTACAGATTGAGAAGGATTGGCAGAAGCTTCGATCCCATTCTGCAATAGATTGATGATCAATTGCTCCAGAGCTTCAGGGTCTCCTTTCACCATCACAGGATGTTTCGGTGGAGTGAACTTAGTCTTTACGCCAACGTGAGCTGCATGAGGATGAACCAACTGGAGCATATTATTGACAAGCTGAACAAGATTAACGGCCTCATGTTGCCGAACTGGACCATCACTGCGTGAGAAAAATTGTTTTAGGTAGCGTTCCATAACTGCCAATTGTCGCAAAGCAACATCGAGCGTTTCATCATTATTCTTAGAAATGCAATCACGACGATGCAAGTCTAACGCCATGCGACAACCAGTTGCTGCATTTCGTAACTGGTGAGCCATGCTCCCGCTTAGTTGTCCCAGTGTTCGCAGACGCTCGTGCCGCCTTACTTCTTTCTCGTAGTCAGCCAGCATCTGTGCCATACGGTTGACGGACTGGCCGAGGTCGAGAATTTCGTCATTGCGATCAGGCAATGGCATCGGCTGAAAATCACCGAGTGCGATTTGCTCTACCTGATTCTTCAAATTACTAAGCGGGCGGATTACGCGAGACGATATGATCAAAGAAAACAAAACAACTAAAACAAGAGCGATGCCCCCAATCAGCAGGGGAGAGACAACTGCATTCCATAATGCAGTGCGATAGTTGTCTTCAGGGTAAAAAATATGCAGTATTCTTGTTTTATTGATATTAGGTTGGCGAGACAGTTCAATGACCGTATGAAAATAGGATTCGTTATTCAGATGGACAACCTTTCCTAAGACCGCCTCTTCCCCCGCTTGATGCACGCGTGACACATCGGGGGGAATAACCATCTTTTCGCTTGATGCCATTAATTTTCCGGACTTATCGACAACAGCAAATTTAGCACCAGACAAACCGCTTATTTGCTGTAGTACCGAATCCGTCAATGGAAATGTTGAACGCGATAGTGTTCCTGCAACACCTCGCAATTGACCATGAATCTGA